>NZ_JBFWIJ010000013.1:0-73273 GCF_050256055.1 Sphaerochaeta sp.
TCAAGGCCTATATGGCTTCCAATGAGTCTTCCATCATCGACACCTACCTTTCTGATCTTGCAGCCAAAGTAAGCGCACAAGCAAAGCAGGATGGACTCGATGCAGCAGCCGAGACAGCCAATTTGAAGGTCGTTGATGTTGCAGCCACTCCATACAATGCCGGTGGCAGCGCCTATATGAACAGCTTCTCCAATACCGATCCCAATGGGATGCTTGCATCCGTACTCACCACCGATACCGGCAAGCAGATGTACAGCGCCGAGGCTGACACGTTGCTCGATCCGATCAAGAGCGGAACGAGTTATCTGGTGCTGGAAGTTGGAAAAGACGCAGTCGATTCCAATATGGCCGGATACATCTCCATGTTCTACAATTACTACAGCGGAAGCCAGAACCAACAGGACTTGTCCCAGGCGCTCTACACGTCCGACCTGCACAAGGACAACTTCCTCACGACCTTCCTCAACGTCATCATAGGAAAAAGCAAATAAGCTGTATTCCTTCTCAAGGGAAAGCTGGTACCTCAAGGTACCGGCTTTTTCTTTTTCTGGATTCTTTGTTCCTTCCGTGTTAGCGTGTAGACAGCATGCGTATCATCCATACAATACTCATCGGCCTTTGTTGCTTGCTGTTTCTCGTTCTCTTGGGCATTGCCCTACGGATACAACTATTCCGTACCACCAGAATATATGAACCGGTCTCGATGCAGACCGAACAATTCACCGTACCCGCAGAGCCATTTGATCTCGACCAAGCGATCCAAAACGGAAAAGCCTTCAGCATCCCGTACCCGGATGATGAGCGGTTCACCATTCTTTGGGGTACGGATTTTCATCTTCGCAAAGGACCGTTCTCCCGCCGCAAACGAGTGTACGCCCTGCTTCAAAGAGCGTTTGAGAAAACCGACCCCGACCTTACCGTCATTACCGGGGACCTGTTGTACAGCTATGAAGCGTTGGATCTCCTCAAGGAATTTGCATCCTTTATGGAGGAGCAGGGAAGGTACTGGGCCTACAGTTTCGGCAACCATGACGGACAGTTCACCTCCGATCGGAAAACGTTGGGAACTGCCTTGAAAGCCTATCCGCACGCCTTGTTCAGCATGGGTGAGGATTGGGTGCGTGGATACAGCGACTATCCCTTGGTGCTGAATTGGAACGGGAAACCCACGCAAGCCTTGGTGTTGCTCGATTCCCATGACAGCCGAAGATACGCCCAAGGGAAAATCGGGCCCGATTACCTCTACCCTTCCCAGATCGCCTGGTACCGATGGGTGGAGGATGGACTTTCAGTCCCCTTGTATGCATTCGTGCACATTCCCTTGCCGGAATTCAAATCGCTTTGGGAAAGCGGAACGGCACTGGGCGTCAAACAGGACAAGCAGGTGAATGTATCATTGGAAAACAGTGGTATGTTCAAGGCAATGCAGGAGAAAGGTTTTACCCAAGCTGTTTTTTGTGGCCACGATCATCTCAATGACTTTGCAGGCAATTGGGATGGGATAGACCTGGTATACGGGAGAAGCGCCAGTTATGGCAGCTATGGTTCCCCGTCCTTTCCCAAGGGGGTGAAGACCATCACGTTGCAACCGAATTCCCCGGCCTATACGATGCAAACCTATACAGTCGACCAATGGGGGTTGTAGAATCGGGAACAGGGAGGATGCGTAATGGAACATGAAGTAACCAAAGCCCAACCATTGTTGGATGCGAAAGGCCGTATCTGTGAGGAAGGCTGGGCGAGAAAACCGCTTTGGCAGTATGCGCGTCGAGCGATACACGCGAATGCCCTGCGGATCAAGGAATGGGATTACTACGCTGTGGTCAACCAGACCAAAGGGTATGCACTCACCGCCACGGTCAGCGACTTGGGCTATGCAGCCTTGTTTGCACTCTGCTACATAGACTATGTCAGAAAAGAGGTCAGCCAGAGCGAACAGCTTGTTCCGTTCCCTCGGGGCACCATAGGTCTGGCCGCATCCTCCACCATCGATTCCCAGGTATCGTGGGCGAACAAGCATCTGCGCCTGGCATTCATAAAACGAGGTGAGGAGCGCCATATCATGGCTTCTGATCCCCATCTTGTACTTCCTGATGGAAGCGTCGGGCTGGATATCGACCTTACCCTCACCCAGCCGTCCTCCCAAGAGAGCCTGAATATCGCAACCAGCTGGAAAGAAAACAGGAAAGCATTCTACCTCAATGAAAAGGTGAATTGCCTCAGTACAAAGGGTACCATCCGCCGAGGCATGGAGACCGAATCATTGTTGCTGGGAGAAGCGTGGGGAGTTCTTGATTGGGGTCGGGGCCGGTGGACCTATCAGAATACCTGGTACTGGGCGAGTTGCTCCACGTTGGTGGAGAATGTACCGTTCGGCTTGAATCTTGGATACGGTTTCTCCGACAGGAGCAGTGCCAGCGAAAACGCTATTCTGTACAACCATGTGGTGCATAAGCTAGGCGAAGTCACCTTCCAATTTGCATCCACCGACGCACCTTGGGTGATCAAGGACACGCAAGGTCGGCTTGACCTGGTCTTCGAACCGGCAGTCACCCGATCTTCCCATACCAATATGCTGGTGGTTCGTTCGGATCAGAGTCAGGTATTCGGATATTTCTCGGGAAGCTGCATCCTTGATGACGGAAATCCAATCCAGCTTGATCGACTTGCCGGTTTTGCCGAGCAGGTTTTCAATCGTTGGTAAGAATTCGACCATTTCGGATGTTGCTGTCTTGCAAGAAGTTGAGCATTTGTATAGACTAAGCAAGTTATTGTGTATATCTCGGCTCGAAACCGATAATCCATCTATAGAAACCATTCAGGAGATCCATGTCAGAAGTAAGTACCTTTGCGGACCTAGGACTGTCCGCGCAAACAATCGCCGCCATTGAAGCCAAAGGCTTCGAAGAACCAACCAAAATTCAGGCAGCGTGCATTCCCCTGCTCCTCAAGGACCAGGTAGACGTCATTGGCCAAGCACAGACCGGAACCGGTAAAACCGCAGCATTCGGCCTTCCGATCCTCGAGATCGTTGACCCTTCCCTTTCACAAGTACAAGCCTTGATCCTTGCACCAACGCGTGAACTGGCTGTGCAGGATGCTGAAGAAATCAACTCCCTGAAGGGAGATCGCAGACTTGAAATCGCAGCAGTCTACGGAGGAGCCTCCATGGAACTGCAGCTTCGCAAGCTCCGACGGGGGGTACACGTAGTGGTGGGAACACCAGGACGTATCCTCGACCATCTGCGCAGGGGTTCGCTGAATCTCGAACAACTGAAGTTCGTCGTACTCGATGAAGCGGATGAAATGCTCGATATGGGTTTCATTGAAGACATCGAGGAGGTGCTCAAGCAGACTCCGTCTGAAAAGCGTATGCTCTGTTTCTCCGCAACCATGCCCGAACCCATCCAACATCTGGCGGAGCGATTCATGCATGAACCGCAGATCGTCAGGATCAAGCAGGACGCGCTGACCAGCAACCTTACCGACCAGATTTACGTTGAGGTCAAGGAATCAGACAAGTTTGAAGCACTCACCCGCATTATCGATATGGAAGAGGCTTTTTACGGCATCGTATTCTGCCGAACCAAGATCCAGTGTGATGAAGTCGGCCAGAAGCTGATGGACCGCGGCTACGATGCAGAACCCCTGCATGGGGATCTTTCCCAAAAGCAGCGTGAAATGATTCTGCACAAAATGCGTGACCGCAATCTGAGCATCATCGTTGCCACCGATGTGGCAGCACGCGGTATCGACATCTCCGACCTCACCCATGTCATCAACTACTCGCTGCCTGAGGATCCGGAAGCATACATCCACCGGGTCGGAAGAACCGGACGCGCAGGAAAGACCGGAGTTGCTATTACGTTTGTCGCTCCGCGCGAATTCAAGCGTTTCAGCTTCATCAAGCGTGTATCCAAGACCGACATTCGACGCGAGACTGTTCCCGAGGCAAGTGAGATCATCAAGACCAAACGAGCACGCATTCTCGCCCAGCTTTCCGCACTCTCCGATGAAAGCACGGAAACCAGCATGTTCCTCCCGATTGCAGAGCAACTGCTGGAAGACAAACGGCCTGAATTGGTCGTTGCTGCATTGCTCGATCATTTCTACAAGGACGAGCTGGATGTCTCCAAATACCAGCAGATTTCCGGTGGTCGTGATGATCGGCGCAGAGAGGGCGGACGCGGTGAGGAATCCGGGTTTACCCGACTCTTCATCGCACGCGGCAGGAAGGACGGTCTGGACAAACGCATGCTGGTCGACTACCTGATCGAACAGGTTGGTGCAGAAGATCGCGACATCCAGGATGTCTCGGTTCGGGAGGATTTTTCCTTCGTCAGCACGCCGTTGCAGGTTGCCGAGAGGATTCTGCAGGCGTTCAGTGCCCATGGGCCTGAAGGCAAACCCATCATCACGCGGGCAAAACCCGACAACCCGAACGGCAAGCACCTGACCGGTCGCTCCCGCTCCGACCGATATGAGGATCGCCCCTACCGTTCGGAACGCAAGGGCAGAAGTCGGGATGACTACCAACCCTACGGAAGGGATACCTATGGTGAAGACAGGTATGAGCGAAGCAGCTACTCCTATGATGACCGTCCAAGCCGATCCCATGGAAAGTACAATTCGTCCAAACCCAAGAAGGGTTCGTCTGGAAAGAAAGGTTCATCGTACAAGCGATACAATGACTGACCAAAAGCCCACTTGGACAACCGAGTGGGTTTTTTTTCTGCCTGCACTTTGTTATAGTGTACCAGTATGCAGCTTTCGGGGAGCACCATGAAATTCGACCTCCTGTCCTTCATCGGAAAACATAGTAAACTTACCTTGGCCGGTATCCTGTTGCTCACCGCTTTCTTTGGATACCATGCCTCGTTCCTCCATCTTGATGCTGACTATAATTCTTTGATGTACAATCAAATGGATAGTTCCACATTTCCAGGTGGAACTTCTGATTCCCCAGTACAGACATCTACGGCGTCCGCCGAAGGCGACCAACCGATCCCGGTAACCACAAAACTCGACACCAAAGCACTGGGTTCGAACCTGGTGGCCAGTACAGGAGAGCCCGTCGCGCCGGTACAGGAGGAAGTTTTCACTTCCTCCTATCTGGTCATGGTGGAAAGCCCGAATCTCTACACGAAGGAAAACCTGACGGCGATCACCCAAACGATGCAATCTTTGGGAGCCACGCCCTACCTGAGCAGTCCGTTTTCCGTACTTGACTTTGTAACCTTGGAGAAGAAGGGCACCCGCTTGGCGACGGTCCCGTTCGCTTCCTTGATGGATGGACAGCGTTGGACGGATGAGGATGCCGCCTTGCTGAAGGCACGGATTGAACGAGATCCCATCGTCAAGAACTACCTGGTCAGTGATGATCTGTCAAGCATGCTGTTCAGTTTCAAATCAACGGCATTGACCCCAGAGCAGGAAGCAAAGCTCTCTGCCATGCTCGAACCACTGAGAACGCAAGGCTTGCAAGTGTCCATCAACGGCGGGGCGGTGATCAACAACCTATTGATGCACTATCTGGGGAGAGACCTGAGCATCCTGCTCTCTTTGTGCTTCATCGCCATCCTGTTGGTCTACTACCTCAGTTTCAGAGCCAAGCGGAGCGTACTCCTTCCCTTTTCCATGTCGGTCATCGGCATCATCTGGACCTTCGGGACCATGCGCCTGCTCGGCTACTCGCTGACCATCGTGAATATCGTCACCCCGAGTATGGTTCTCAATCTTGGATCCAGCTACGCCATCCATATCATCGGCGAATATTACACCGACTATGCAAAGGGGTTGAATTCCGTCCAGTCGACAAAAAAAATCCTCAGGACCATCTTCTTTGCCTGTCTGACGACCGTCATCGGGTTCTTGAGCCTGCTGTTCTCCAAAACCCCTGCTTTACGGGAATTCGGCATTTCCGTCGGCATCGGGGTTACCTACTGCGCCATCCTTGCCTCGACGTATTTGCCTGCACAGTTGAATCTGGTCGTTCCTCCCAAGCAGGTCCAGATCAAAACCTATCACAAAGGGTATCTGGCCCGTACGGTCATGGTGCTCGATCGTCTGGTCATGAACAAGTGGCCCATCTTCGTATTGCTTTGGGTTGTGGTCATCGCAGGCTTTATGCTTACCAAGGACCATATCCCGGTGAATACCAACTATATGTCCTATCTTCCCAAGCGGGATCCATTCGGACAAAGCTCACGTCACTTCGCCCAGAAAATGGGAGGAGACACCCCATTCATTCTGACCATTGAGGCACCGAAAGACCAAACCCAGTTTTTCCTGAAGAGCGAAAATCTCCAAAAAGTCTATGACTTCGAGCAGGCTATCGCCAAGCAAAGTCCTGATGTAAAGCAAATCATTTCCTTTGCCTCATATGTCAGCTATGCCAACTCGGTGTACAGCGGACAGAATGGGATCCCACAATCGAGTGGATTGCTTAATCTGCTCAGCAGAATGGTGCTGCTGATGAGCAAGCAAGGTCAGGCGGAATTGGGCGCAATCCTTGACCCGGAAGGCACGAAACTTACCCTCTACCTGCAGAATTATGACGCAAAGGAAGGGGATCTGATGACCATCGGGAGCAGCCGTCGCATCGAAAAGACCATCATTTCCCTAACCAACCTGCTTCCCAACGGTACCACCTTGACCATCGGGGGAGAACCGCACAAGACCCTCCATTTCTCCGACAGTCTGCTCTCCGACCAAAAGAAGAGCACCTATGCCAGCTTCCTGTTGGTCTTCTTGGTGGTTCTGTTCGCATTCAAGTCGCTTTCTTTGGCCTTCTATTCACTCATTCCGATTCTCAGCGGCGTAATGGCCAATTATATTTTCATGTACCTGTTCCAAATTCCCTTCGATATGATCACCGTGAGTTTCGCCGCAGTAGCAGTCGGAACCGGTGTTGACGATGCCATCCATTTCTTGATCAGGTACAAGAACAAACTGGGGCGAAATGGGCGAACCACCAAGGAATTACTTTCCCAGACGATCAGGGAGACGGGAAGACCCATCATCCTGACTACCTTGTCGATTGTTGCAGGCATGATGATGTTCCTTTTCGCTTCCTATACGCCGGTCAGAATCTTCGGGAGCCTGATGAGCATCGCCTTGTTCAACTGCATGTTGTCAACCTTGGTCGTCATGCCTTCGATCATCCTGCTGGTCAGCAAGGTCAGGCATCGACTGGGCTTGGAGCGAAAGACAGATCGCTGACAACTGTTGTGCCCACACAGAAAGGGAAAACCGTTTACTCTCTTTTCTTGAACGCATGCCCATCTGTCCAACTGCAATCGGGTTTTCCATGAGAAAGGAAAGCAATTGCACGAACTGTTTGGCATCCTGATAGAGGTATCCGATCCCCAACCCTTCGATGGAAAGCCCGAGGGAGGCATCTTCGCGTAGCAGCAAGGGCAGCGAAGAAGCCATCGCCTCCACGAATCCCAACCCTTGCGACTCCCTCACCGAGGCGGAAACGAAGATATCCGCCAATTGATAATACCGATGCACCCGCTCAGGAGGTACCGGTCCGGTAAAGACCACACGAGCTTCCAATCCCAGTTCCCGCACCCGCTTTCTCAGGCTCTCCTCCTTCGGGCCGCCCCCCACGATGAGCAGGCGGGCTGAGCTTTCCAGAAAACTGAGCAGAAAGAATGCATCAATGATCTGCCCCACACGCTTCTCCGGAGCCAGACGGCAGACGGAGAGCAGCAGGAATTGTTCCTTGGTAAACCCGAGGTTTGCCCGAAGCCGCTCGCGCTCCTTCCCCTGCATCGGTTGTTTGAACCGGGCAAGGTCAATCCCGCTGGGCAACACTACCACCGGTTTTTTGATGTGATACCGCACGAGCATGGCCTTATGTGCCGAAGAAGGGCTTATCAAAAGGTCACAATAGCGAACCCTGCGCCTGACGATGGCTGCCATCAGGGAATCCCAGAGTGTATGACGTATCCTCTGCTCCTCGTCATATCGGGTGAAATCCGTATGACAGGTATGCAACAGGGGTATATGTAAAGCATCGGCAATCCGTCTGGCATACCCCATGGAGAAAAATTCATTGTTCGAATGCACCAGATCAGGTTTCCAGGAAAGGATGTCTGCAACCAAGGGGTTTTGATAGCGGAACGTCATGTAGGAATCCGGAAACAGTTTCAAACGGCTTGCCGCCATATGATATACCCCATCCTCGAAGAAGGACATACCCTTCGGTCCGATGGTCAGAATACGTACATCATGCCCGAGTTTCTCCAACATAGCCTGTTCATTGACCACTACCGTGGTTACCCCGGTGATGCAGGGAAGATAAAAATCTGTAGTGATAAGGATTTTCACAACCTGATGCTCCTTTCCTCACTATACCCCTGCTGCATATGAATACGCAAGAAAGCCCAGTTTTCACTTGCTGAATTTTCGTATTCCACCTATGCTTACCATACTGTCGTAAAGGGGTGTGTATGAAAGGTGCCATGCTCTATGTTGATGCAGGGAAAGGCCATTATGTTCCGGCGAAAGCTGCATCGGATGCCCTCCTGCGTTGTGGCCATGACTGCAGTGTCGAGGACATGTTCACCGTTCTGGCTTCTCCATTCTGGCAATGGTTTTGCAAACATGAATGGAGATTCCTGCTCAAACACCCACAACTCGAACGCTCCTTCCACCGGCTGGAGGACAATCGATTCAATGCGTTTCTGATGAGCATGGTCGCCGCACGCATCCATGTCGCTCGAGATTTCTGCAGCTGGTTTGAGCGCACCAAACCGGATTTCATCCTCTGTACCAACTTTCTGGGGGGCGTTGTCATCACCTCCATCGTGCAACACAAAAAATTGAATGTGCCGGTGTTCGTCTACGTCGCTGATGTATTCAACAACCCAAGAGCAGGCTTTCATCGGCAGATTGATCGCTTGTTCGTTCCATCACCGCTTGGCTTGCAGAACCTGCTTGCCCAAGGATATCGAGAGGAGCAAATCAAGCTCTGCCCTTTTCCTTTACAGACTTCCATCCAGATGCTTGTGCGTACAGACAAGCAGTCAGCCCGGAAGAAACTTGGCTTGGAGGTAGACCGTTTCACCGTTTTGCTCAACTATGGCGGAGAAGGAATCGGATCCACAGAGCTGCTTGAGGAACTGGCAAGACGAAACCTCCCCTGGCAGGTTGTCATCGTGGGAAATCTTGCGCCTCAGGTGAAACAACGCTTCTTGGATTTGGGAGCCATACATCCATTTCTCTCGTTGCATATCCCGGGATTTGTTTCCAACATAGGGGACTATATGCTTGCTTGTGATGTTCAGGCAGGCAAAGCGGGGGCGAATGCCTTGATGGAGTCGATGGCACTGCATCGTCCTTTCATGATCAGCGAGTTGCTGCATGCCGCCCAGGACACTTCCACATTCCTGAATGGGTTTGGAGTCGGATGGGTGGAAAAGCATCCACGTCGACAAGCTGATATCCTTTGTACGCTGGCGAATGACACAGCGATGCAGGATGCCATGGAAATGCGATTCGCCTCGCTTCCGCTCAGTTTTGACAGCGATGCATTTGCAGCAATGCTGGTCCAGGAAGTTTTTTCTCTTGATGCGTAAAGATTTTTCCCCTATTCTTGATGCATGCACATCGCCCTCTTTTACATCGATGCAGGAAAAGGTCATCTGACCCCGGCGAAAGCACTGTCTGACGCCTTCGAGCGCCTTGGTCATACCACGGTTGTTGAAAACCTCTTTTTTGCCTTGGATGCCCCCTTGGTAAATTGGCTGAGCAAGAACAATTGGAGGCTGTTGCTCCATTTCCCCAAGATTGAAGCAAAAGTCAATCCGAAGGGAGACTCAGAGTTCAACGCTCGGTTGATCCGCTACCTTGCCACCCATTCGCATGCTCTCAAGGATTTTTCCACGTGGTATGCGCAAAACAAACCCGATTGCATTGTTGTGACGCATTTTCTGGCTGCCACCTTGATCAAACCCATGGCTTCCTATCTGCAGCTCCCCCTGCCGGTTTTCGAATATGCCGCCGATGTGGTGTACACTCCGATTCTGGGAATCAATCCTGAACTGGACAGACTCTATATTTGCACGGAATTGGGTAAGGAATTGGCCATCAAGGCCGGACAGCCCGAGGAAACGATCAGCATCTGCCCGTTTCCCCTGAAAAGTGAGATGATGCTTTCCCAACCGCTTTCCAAACAAGCCGCCCGGGCAAAACTGAAACTGGATGACCGTTTTACCATCCTGTTGAATCTCGGTGGAGAAGGGATCGGGACTACGGACTTTCTTGAAGAAGTAGTGAAGCGGAAATTGCCTTGGCAGGTCATTACGGTGGGCAAACTAAGTTCGAGCACCCGTTTGCAGTACAAACGATTCATGGAAAAACATCCGCAATTCCTTCTGCACACTCCCGGTTTCGTCACCAATATCCAGGATTACATCTGTGCCTGTGATGTACAAGCGGGCAAGGCAGGGGCGAATGCCTTGATGGAATCGCTCTCATTAAGACGTCCGTTCTTGGTTTCCAACCTGCTGTATGCTGCGTGGCCGACTACCATTTTCTTCGAACGACGCAAAGTCGGCTGGGTCGAGGATTCCATACCCAAGCAAGTCGATATCCTGCAATCCTTCAGCAACGACAGAGAGCAGCAAATGACGATGCAGAAAGCGTTCGAGGACCTTCCCTTGGTGTTTGACAGTGATGCGTTGGCCCGTATGATTCTCTTTGATGCACAGCAACTTCTTGCTGCAAACTATAGAAGATGAGCAGGTGAAAGGGGGATGTGATGCAATCGCTGATCAGATGGGTCATTCGCCATACAAGGCTGACGCTTCTCATCATTGCACTCATCACCGTAGCAGCGTGCACGCTGCTTCCCTTTTTGTCGCTCAACAGTGAATACATCAATCTTCTGCCTCCTGAGGAAGAGCATGCGCAGTTGCGTAAGGAGGTATTGCAAGATTCAGGCCAGCTTCCCGGTGATTTATACATCCTCTTTGAAGGGGATCAAGTCTTCGGCGCAGATGCACTCAATGCACTGGATGAAGTACTGCAGAACCTGACGACAATACCCGCCCTCAAGCCTCCTTTCAGCGCCTTTTCATTCCTTACCGTCCAAAAGAAAGGATCCCGCCTGATCACCCTACCCTTGCGTCCTGAAGAAGAAGGGGTTTTGTGGACGGATGCATCGGCGAAGGAATTTGCGCAACGGCTGCAAAGTGATGCCATTGCCCGGAATTTACTCTCGACGAAAGAGGGAAATGCGCTGTTGTTCCAACTCTCCTTTCGTGAGGCTCCTTCGCAGCCAACTGCGCTGCATCAGGGTATCGCATCTCTGGTGGACGGACTTTCCGAGTACGGAAAAGTTTCAATAATCGGAACTCCACTCTTTGAGGACAGGGTCTTGTATTACCTTTCCAAGGACCTGAAGTCCTTGTTGCTACTCTGTCTGTTGGTCATCGTATTGTTGTTTTATCTTGCATTCCATTCCAAACGAGCGGTGCTGCTTCCCCTTTCCCTTTCGGTGATCGCCTTGGTCTGGACCCTGGCCAGCATGGTTGTACTTGGATATGAACTGACGGTGGTCAATATCATCGTGCCTTCCATGGTTCTCATACTCGGATCTTCCTATGCCATCCATGTTTTGCATGAGTATTTTCGGAGTCAGGAAACGAACGAAAAGCAGGAACAAATCATCGTGAGTGTCTTGCGCATCAGTTCCACCATTTTCGGAGCTTGCCTGACTACGATCATCGGGTTTCTGAGCCTGTTGGCATGCAAGCTGAAAACCTTCCAGGAACTCGGCGTCTCCGTTTCCTTGGGAATTTTCTATTGCGCTGTACTTTCCTTGGTCTACCTTCCCGCCATGCTTTCCTTGCTCCCGGCTCCCAAACCACGATCGGTCATGCATTTCAACCATGGATGGGCGGCACACAGCATCCACCGGATGAGCGTCACCATCGTACGAAGATACCCGATCGCCTTGGTTGTGTTGTGCCTGATGGTGTTGGCCTTTTTGTTCACCAACCACCAAGTCACCATCGACACCGATTATCTCACCTACTTCCCCAAAGCCGATCCCTTGATCACCGACTCCATCTCGTTTGCCAAAAAGATCGGAGGCAGCGACCCGCATTACATCACCCTCACCGCACCGGACAATCAAGCCGGGTATTTCCTCAGACCGGAGGTGCTTGCAGCGGTCCATGCGTTTGAACAATCATTGCTGGAGCACAACAAGGATATCACCTTTCTTTTTTCCTTCAGCCGGTACGTAGCATTCCTGAATGAGGTCTACCAAAATACTCCCACCATTCCCGAAACACCAGGGTTGCTTCTGATGCTTTCCCGGCTTCTGACCGTAGCGCAGAAGCGCATTGCACATCCCATGCTTTCCTCGTTGCTCAACGACCAGGCTTCCCGAATGACCATCACCATCCGCAGCTACGACAGCCGGTATGAAAGTTGGGAGAGTCTGGAAAGCGTAGAGACGCTGCAACACGACATTACCCGGGCGCGGTCATTGCTTCCTGACGGTATACAGATCCAGGATTGGGGCGTCGGGGTGGATGCCTTGCGGATGAGTCGGACCATCCAGGGTGACCAACAGCGTTCGCTGCTGCTCTCGCTGGTGCTGGTGGGTCTCGTCGTTTTGGCGCAATTTGCATCGTTGGGTCTTGCTTTGCTTGCGTTGGTTCCCACGCTCTTCGGCATCATGGCAAATTACCTGTTCATGTATCTGGCCCGAATACCCTTCGACGTAGTGACCATCATTTTTGCCACGGTTACGGTGGGAGTCGGAGTCGATGCAGCGATTCATTTTCTGGTACGCTTCACGTTTATACGTAAGAATCGGCCATCACTTCCCGATGCGGTCTTGCTTGCACGCACCTTGGAAGAGACAGCCCGTCCCATAGTTTTGACTTCAGGATCGCTTGTGCTGGGACTGCTGGTATTGTTGTTCGCCAGTTTTGTTCCGATCAAGTATTTCGGTCTGTTGCTGGCCATAGCGCTACTGGGGACTGCGTTTGCAACCCTCTGCATCCTACCGGCTTTGTTGTTGGTATTCGGTTTCCTCAAACACAACAAGCATGGACACTAGAAGAACAAGCCCATCCCGATCGAGAGTTCCCATTCCACATTCTTGAAATCCATTTCGCCATCGATGGCTTTCTTCACATCCGCCAGATTGAACCCAAGTGAGCCTCTGACCGGGTAGCTGGGAAACTTGTTCAGGATACCCCACCCTTCCACACCGGCGGTTGCGAGAACGCTCATGCCGTTCTCCTGGGAGGAGTCAGCAAAGAAACCGATGTCGACAAATGGATTCACATACGATTTGGCGAAACCGAAGTTGATGAAATCGGCGGTGAGGTTCATGTTTATGATCGCGCCCCAAGGCAGATCTCCATTCTCCGGTACACCGCTGAGCGAGCGGGAGAGGAATCCCCTGAAGTACTCGGAAATATCCTTGTTTTCAGAAGGCAGGAAATAGCGGTTGATATGCTCTGCATAGAAGCCGTTGAACTGGATGGAAGGATTCAGATGCCAGAAAATGAAGGGGAACCAGGAAATCCTGTTCTCAAGATACCAATAGGTCTTGGTATCGGTGTATTCAGGCTGAGGATAGTATTGATAGACATGGTTCAGATAAAAAGACATTCCCTTTCTGAAATTCCCCACCCAGTTGATATTGGACTTGGAAAGGGTATTGGTGTATTTATAGGAATAGGGAACGGGGAGAACCGTAGCTGAGTACTCAAGCACCGGTGCAACGGAAGTCGACCAGGAAAAGCCGAAGGGAAGCCGGAAACTGGTTCCCAAGGTCGCACTGATCGTCATATTGGATAATTCCTTGGCATCCTTTGCTTTGTTTGTCTCCACTGCAACATTGAAAGAAAGCGGCTTGGAGAAGAATCGTACATCGTATTGGTTCACCACCGTATAGGTGTAGATGTTGGTCAGATTGGAATTCAATTCAATAGTGTTGTTGATCGAATATCGTCCACCACTTTGGTTGAACGGACCGAAGCTCCAACTCAGCCCATACTCGGTCGGGTTCAACGCGGAGAAGTCGGAAGCAGGGTTGAAGTCTGCCCAGGTGGAAATTCCCAGATTGGTTTTAAACAAAGACAAACCGGACCAATTGATCTTGTAATCGAGATCCCCTTCCGAAGGACTGTTCTTCACCATGAAATAATTGAGATTCAGATCAAGGTTGGTACCCCAGAATTCAAGGCCCGATACGACCAGTTCCAAATAGTCTTCACGATTCTGCCAGTTCGTCAGGCCTCCATTGCCTTCGGAAATGTGACCGGTCATTCTCAGGCTTCCGAATGTCCCCAGAAGGTTGTCCTCATATAGCTTGACGCCGAACCGCAAACCGATCTCATCATTATCGAACTTGGCATAGGGGATGGCAAGCAAGGTGTTTGCATCTTCGATATAGTAGGTGACAGCGTAGGAGACGATTCCTTTCGCAAACGAATCCATCGTGTAGGTATACTCCACATCGGTGAATATGCGCTTGTTCATCAGGATCTGTTTCTTGGCATCCAAGGCATTGACCAAAGCCTGCTCGTTCTCAAACACAGGGTCACCACCGGACGGGATGATGGCGTTTCGCAAGGCAAATTCCTTGGAATTCCCGCTGATCACAAAATGGTACGAATCAATGCGATACCCAGTCACCTGATCAGAAGTAATGAGCACTTCACTTGCAGAGAGCGCCGGGGACACCAGAAGGCACACCAGCAAAAGCAAACTAAAATATCGTTTCAAACCCACCATACCACCAAACCATTCCCTCATGTATATCATTAGCAGAGTAGTCACATTTTTCGGCTCTGTCAATGAATTCACTTACAGCCAACAAAGATTGTCAATCAGTAAAGTCCTCATAGTGAGAAAACCACGCAACCGAGGATAAATTACAAGCTTTATCAGAGAATCTATATCTTTATGAGAGAAGCTTATGATTTTGTACGCAAGCCTTTGTATTTAATTATTCCATGAAAAGCATAGTTACAGAAATACCAAGTGGAAGCAAGGCGGTTCAAATGCAGGAAACGTCGGTATACGATCCAGCGATTTTTGGCGGCTTTCCGCTTGTTTGCAGAACGGCTGGAGGCATCGATTCGATAATGCACCAATACTTCTGGATTACCCACCGCCTTCCGTCCATCCTGCAACAAGGAAAGCCAAAACACATAATCCTCGTGTGCATAGTTGCCATCCATCCGATGGTTTTGAAGGGATGAGGTACGCATGACCACCGTTGAAGGCAATATGAAATTTTCCTTAAGCAGGGCAGAAAAGGTACACTGTTTGGGTACCAGGTTCGTTTTTCCTGTTTGTTTTCCCATTTCATTGATGAAATCATAGCTGGAATACACCAGATCAGCCCCGCTCGTTTCCAAAAGGGCTATCTGCTTTTCCAGTTTTTCGGGAAGCCACAGGTCATCGCTGTCAAGGAATGCCAGATACTCGCCGGATGCATGGGAAAACAATACATTCCGGGCGTTCGCCACACCCCCGTTCTGCAGGATCGGGATCACCCGGATGCGATCGTCCCCTCCGGCAAGCTCGGTAAGCAGAGCAAGCGTATCATCCGTCGAAGCATCATCGGCTATGAGAATCTCAAGATCGTCATAGGTTTGCGCACATACCGATTCGACGGTGGAACGAACCGTTGCGGCACAATTGTACGCGGGAATGATCACGGAACAACGAGATTTCACCTCATCCTCCTCCCCTACAGATAGATCTTTGCCCCGATCTGCACGATGTGGTCGAAAGAAGGTTCTTGCCAGAGGCCGAAATCAGTATCCCTTCCGTCATAGGTGGAAGTGATGATCGGCCGCTCCCATACACTGACAAACCGATAGGAACCGGTCAGTTCGATGGGAAGGTCTGCAAATTTCTTGGTTGCAGAGAGCAATACCGAAAGGGTGTGTTTGAAAGTATTGTCCCAGAAGGATTTGGGACCATACTCATCATCCTGTGAGTAATTCATGTACTGTTCGATGCTGAAGCCGTATTGGCCGCTGCGCACCTGGTACTTGGCCTGCAACTGGGTGGTCCATCCCTTGGGCAGCCCCAGATCCAGCTGCAGCAGGAATTCCTGGGAGTTGGGATCCAAAGGATAGCCGAGGTTCTCTCCTTTGTTCACATAGGCGGTCTCCGCGGTGGTTTCGTAGATATTGTATGAAGTACCGACTTGCTCAATCTTGATTCTTCCGTCCGATGAGTACCAGGTATCTTGGGAACCGGAAAGCGGAATCACTTCGGTATCGCTTCCCTTGGCTGCCTTGTACGTGATCGATTTGTCAGAACCATCCTCCGTATATGTATAGGTATTGCCTTGTGCGGAAACAACAGAATCAGTCGTGGAAAGTGTTTCCAAGGTCGCGCTGTGCTCCATGATCGGATAGTGTGCATAGAAGAACGGGGACAGGTAGGTCCACTGCAACGTAACGGAGGAGAAGGTTCCCACCGGAATAGGAATGATGACTCCGGCTTGGAAAGCCATGATGTTCCGAGGAGCGGTGAACCAATACTTGGGATTGGCCACGTTCATCTCGGTCATCGCCACCGACCCATAGAAACGGGCGATGGATGGAACGGTATAGGAGAAATCCAGACCGGCCAAGACATCATCGATATCCCCAAGGTTATTCTGTTCGAACATGTAGATGGCCAGTGGATTGAGGTACCCCAACTCAAAACGCTTCTGCCACACCGTCGACTCATAGATGGAGAGCGTAAGATTCTTGGTCGCATCCAACTCGACCCGATGGGCGCTGAAGTTGTTGTCAAAGCGGTAATACGGCTTGTCATTATTGAAGTCGTCGGAGAAGAACGGTTTGCCGTCAATATCGTGGAGTGAGAACTTCCCCAGCGATCCGGTGATCACCGAATAATGCAACCAGGAAGAGAAATCGACTTGGATGTCGATCCCGTTGAAACTTCGTGCCGAGCCGCTGAGCAGCAGATTGTTCAAACCCGGACCCCAGTCCCGTTTGACCGACCCCCAGCGCATGTGCAGCGCCCCATCGAAGAAGGAAGCGGCCAATTCGGGGGAAAGGGAAAGCCCCGTATAGAAATCATAGCTGGGAATGACCCGCAACTGGCTTCCTCCACGTAAAAGTTGCATATAAAAGCCTTCGCCGGGGATGGTGAACTCAGTCGGTAGGAATACATGGGAATTCAGGGTGTCCACATTGATGCCGAAATCCATGTTATAGGAAATGTTCGGGCCAAGGTCACCTTTGAGAAACGCCAGAACCTTGTTCCTTGCATCGTATTCATTCTGTACAGCACTATAGGTGAATTGGCTGCTGAAATTCGCCCCGAGAGAAGTCCCCATCTGCTTGTCGGCATCGTAGGTCCGGATGTAGCCGGTGTTCAGGACATCCTTCCAGGGTGAGGAATTGCTTCCATAGAATTGTGTAAGCTGATCTATCAGGGACAAAACTTCCTGATGCTCGGCTTTGCTTTGCAGCTCCGGCTTCGAGGCGATCTCGTTGAGCAAGGAAAGCACCTTGTCCGCGCTATAGGGACGAACCTCCATCTGCTTCCCAATAAGGCCACGAATTTCCGCGTCCTCAAGGATGCGGTACACACGATGATCGAGTGGAACCGATGTGTGGACGGCTGCTCCCACGGAAGAAAGGAAAACAACCAAGAACAGAAGAACACTGCAAAGACGAACAAGACGTTTCATACACCAACCCTACTTTGTTTCAATGGTATCCAATTGAGCGACGAACCAGTGTTGCAAGGCAGTGATTCGACGCATGAATGCAGAGGGAAGATCGACATGAAGACCAAGGATCGAAACAACAGGATCCCGGTCGGCGATCGTGGTAAGTGCTACAAGCAACAACCCATTGTCAAGTTGATAGGTCCCCATGTTGATCGTCAGCTTCTCCTTGGGAACCGCAGTGAAAATACCCAGCACTTTCATGGCACTAAGATTGCGGATTGCCACAAAGATTTCCTGGTCGCTATTGGTATAGGTATGCAGATACCGGTTGCCACCGAAGGATGTATCGCGCTGATATACATAACTCTGCACCGAGTACGGAAACGTGGTGGCCACAGGATCGGGCAGCAGGGTATTCAGATTCTTCTCGTCTTCCATGTATGCCGAACGCTCGATCAACAGCTTCGGCTTGTTCCCTGCTCTCCAGGAAATATACTGCAAACCTTCCTGGGTGGAAATCGCCCTAATCGCATTAAAAATTGCCAGTTGGCGGGAAAGAGGCGCCATCGCATGCAGCTTCTTCCCATACGGTATATAGCTCAAAGCTGCGATGGAGAACCCTCCTTGGGCTTGTTGTGCAGCCTGTGCTTGTTTCTCGGCTTCAGTCCCAGGAACAAAATAGGGAAGAATCGATCCCCCATCCACTGTACTCCCATCAATGATTTTTCCCTGCTCCAATGCTTGGTAATCCGCTTCACCCAAATCTGGCAACACTTGTCTGAGCTGCATTCCGTCGGCTGCCAAGCCAAAAATCCCCGCATAGCATACCACCAACAGGGCTAACACATATTTTCTCATCCATATCCCCTTAATAGGCATTCTCATTCACAAAACCTCTGAAGAACGTGAAGAGTACAATTTTCATATCAAACAACAAACTCCAATTTCGGATGTAATACAAATCAAATTCGATACGGCGTTCCAATGAAGTATTGCCCCGCCATCCATTGACCTGTGCCCATCCGGAGATTCCGGCCTTCGCCCTATGACGCATACGATAACCGGGAATTTCTGTATTGAATTTCTCCACCAATTCAGGTCGTTCGGGACGAGGACCGATCAAACTCATTGAACCGCCGATGACGTTGAACAACTGAGGAAGCTCATCCAAGCTTGTCTTTCGCAAAAATCGTCCGATTCTCGTCACCCTCGGATCGTTTTCTTCCGTCCAATGCGCATCCCCCTCGGGGATGTCTGAACGCATGCTCCTGAACTTGTACATCGTAAAGATTTTCTCATCCTTGGTCACCCGCTTTTGCTTGAAAATCACCGGTCCCGGCGAGGAAAGCTTCACCAACAGGGCGATCAACACCAAGAAAGGGGAAATCAACAACACCCCCACAGAACAGGCGGTGATGTCGAACAACCGTTTGATCATCCGCTGGAAGAAGCCAATCTCAGCTGCATTCAGCGTAAGGGCTGGGATCCATCTAAAATCAGAGATTTGCGTACCGATATACGATTCAGGCAGGGATGGAAGCATGATGACCTTCTCGTTGAGCAAGTCCAAAGCCTGGGCCACCATCGCTTGTTGTCGGTCATACTCCCTGCCAGGATACGCGATCACCACCAGGTCGGGTTCCGACTGGTTCACCGCCTCCCGGAGTGAAGCCGCCGTAATGCGTTTGGCGCCTCCGATGTACGGCCCTTGGCCATCATACTGCCCCACCAGCTTGATCCCTTCGGTTCGTTTGCTGTGCAAAGCCTTTTCATACCGCTGGAGTTTCTCTCCGTAACCGACCAACAGGATCCGTCGGGTGTACCGGCCTTTTCGGTAGGATGCCTTGATGTGGGAGGAAATGATCGTTCGTTCAGTCACCAACAATACAAGAACCAGGAGATAATACAATCCGATGGCGATACGGCTCACCTTGTCCGAGAAGAAGAAATACAGGACGATAACCAGCAAAAGGAATGCTTCAAAGGAACTGAAAATGAGTTTGTTCGTTTCCTTGCGCCAGGAATGCTCCAATTCCTCCACATACAGGCCGTTTCTGCTGAGAAAGAAAATATTGAAGATGATTACCAACAGGGAAAGTTGCAGGAACAGTGCAAAGGAAGCGACTCTTCCTCCGGGCAATACATAGAACCTGATATATCCGGCGAGCAACCATGCGAGAACTATAGCAAGGCTGTCACCCCCCACCTTAAGTGCCAGCAAGCCTTTCGTACCATGTTTCATATCACTTCCTCTTCCATCGTATCAGTTTCCACTCAAGGCATACAACCAACGTTTTGCCCATGCCCTGCGCCGGCTTCCACGGGGAACCAGACGATCGAGCAATCGCACTTTCTTTTTGGGCTCATGGAGCATATCCAGCAACCGATCATAAAATCCGCTCAATACCGCATATTCCCAGAACAGGTAGGCGAAATCGGATGCAGGCGCATCCCAAGGTTTCTCGAACCCCGCATAATGCACGATTTTGGGATGCTTCCGTGCTTCTCGATACGCCTGGTACACCGCATATGGACCGGATTCAATAAGGGGAAGTCGGCGATGATTGCAGTCGACCACGGTATTCCACTCCATATCCAACACAAAAAAACGCCCCTTGCATTCTTTGTTCAGGATATCCTGGTCATTGTAACGATACTTGCGTTCCGATGCCAAGGCGATCCAAGCATCCACCGAATGAAGCCTGCGCATCGCCTGGAGATCAAGCACCAGCACCCCTGCCTGCAAATACGGGTCCCCTTGCTGCAATCCCAACACATTCACGAGATAGTCAGCCGTCGATCGATCAGCTTGCAGTGCAAGCGAAGGAATCTCAGGATCCAGACAGGCTGCCAGCACCGTATCCTGGATATCGACGGTAAGCAGTTCGGCCACATCTGCAAGGATGACCGTATCACAATCGAGGTAGAGTACCTTGGAATATTCAGAGAGTATGTCTGCAATCAAGAACCGGTAGTAGGTCTCCATACTGATATGATCAGTGGGATTTTTCTGCAGCTTCCTGCCGGACAATATGGCCTGGGGATTATAA
The DNA here is from genome assembly GCF_050256055.1 of Sphaerochaeta sp. NCBI lineage: Bacteria > Pseudomonadati > Spirochaetota > Spirochaetia > Spirochaetales > Sphaerochaetaceae > Sphaerochaeta > Sphaerochaeta sp. The sequence continues at coordinate 20,743 of NZ_JBFWIJ010000013.1, forward strand.
AACCGTAATCGGGCATTCGGATACCTGCCGGCTACACGCTGCAACCGTGCCTTGGAATCCTCGCTCAGATCGGAAGAAAGCACCACGATGTCATACGAGTTGGCCGCCGAACCATGCTCCAGCAATGAATACAGGGAAACACCCAGAGCCGGAGCGAAATGTTCATTGGATGCAAACACCACTGCAACCGCCTCCGCCTTCCATGCAGGGAGGAAAAGCGGGGTTTTCACCGATTGAAACCGTACGCTGCCGGTGTAATTGATCCGAAGGTCCTGCTGCGCCGAAAGAAAAACCTGCAGCAAGAAGGGAAACAGCGATCGGAACGAACGCACACGATCCACACTGAGGGTCCTTGCATCCAACTCCCGATAAAACGCTTGGACGAGCACGGAGGTGAACTCCCAAAACCGGGAGAACAAAGATTGATGCATCACCACCAATGCCTCGGTACTGCCGCTTCTCCCTTGCAGATATGCATGGGCATATCCTATGTATTCGGGATACCGGGCTTCCAGCAGGGAAAGCAGCAATGCAAGATCGGCGTCCGATACCTTGAGGTGGGTCCTTAGGGAACCAGGTAACGCAATGGGTGCGACGGTAAGGACATCGGCATTGTCCAGCATTGCTTCCAAATGTCGAAGGTCATCCAACTGATACGATTGCATCGTCGCAAGGTTCAATACGGGTTCCAGTACCTGCCGGCCGGAGGCGATCGCCCCACTCAAATACGAGGCATGTTCAACCACGCCGATGTACCCGGAGGAAGGAAGTACTGTGTGCTGGAAGCAGGAAGGGGAAAACCCTCCACCGTCTTCGCCCGTCACCGGGAGGTAAGAGGAAGCAAGAGGAAGGACATCATCGTCTTCGCAGAAAACGAAAAAAGAAATGGACAAGTTTGAACCTCGCTCATAACACCATCATTGGATGCAAGCCTGCATCTTTACCAATAGTAACACAATCATATTGCTTCTGAAACACCCATTTGGTTTCTCACAAATGCAGGTGGTCATCATAGCGGTCGCTGAGCAGACGCCTGGTGTAGGAATCCTTCTGTTTGAGTATCTTGGATCCTCGGGTAATTTTGCACAGCGAAATGCCATAGGAGGATGCAATCTCTCGCTGGGGCTTGCCTTGATAGAGATCCTTCATCAAATTCCAACGCAGGACCAGATCCTTCAGCTCGTTGGGGGTCAACATTTCCTCAAGAAGCTTTTGCATCTCCTCTTTCTCCGTCGTTGCCGCAAATATGGTAATCAGATCCTCGTAGTTCTTGTCCATGTGTCCTCCACAACCTCACTCAATACTACAAACAGATACGGGAGCGGTCAAGCAAGCCTATTTCCAAACCACTACCCGAACCGTATACTTGCTTGGGGGAGACAAACCATGGAAGAAACCACCTTGAGTACAAAAACGTTGCGTTCCTTGCTGCAGTTGCAGAAAGGGGAACGAACCGAGCAAATCATCTACACCAAGCTCGCCAAGACCGTCAAGGACCAACACAACAGCCAAGTACTGCTTCGCATCGCAGAGGAAGAAGGAAGACATGCCCAGATATGGGAAAAATTGACCGGTAAGCGGGTCAAGCCCAATACCTTCAAGGCTGCTTTCTACAGCTTCCTGGCATTGATTTTGGGGTATACCTTCGTCCTGAAGAAAATGGAGCGGGGAGAAACCAAGGCAACGGGGAACTATGATGAGCTCATCAAAGAAGTCCCCCAGGCAAAACAGATCTCCGAGGATGAGACCAACCACGAGAACCAATTACTGGCCATGCTCGACGAGGAGCGACTGCAGTACATCGGTTCGATGGTGCTCGGACTCAGCGATGCCTTGGTTGAGCTCTCCGGCACGCTTGCCGGTCTCACCTTCGCCTTGCAGAACACCCGCCTCATCGCCCTTTCGGGCCTGATCACCGGAATTTCGGCAACTCTGTCCATGGCAAGCAGCGAATACCTTTCGGCAAAGAACAGCGGGCAAAGCAATGCCCTGAAGAGCTGCATGTACACCGGCATCACCTATTTATTCACCGTTGCCTTCATGGTCATTCCCTATATTGTTCTGACCAATTACCTGCTTGCCCTTACCGTCATGCTCACAACGGTGGTAGTCATCATCATGCTTTTCACGTATTATACCTCCGTGGCAAAGGACCTTCCCTTTGGGAAACGCTTCTTGGAAATGGCACTCATCAGCCTTGGTGTGGCTGCCATATCATTTGTGATCGGAATCCTCGTCAAACGATTCCTAGGAATAGATATCTGATGAAATACCTCGATTTTTACGGGCAGAAGATGGCCCAGATTGCACTGGGTTGCGACCATTACGGCGAAACCATCAGTGAAGAGATTTCCTTGCGCCAGCTGGACATTTATGTTGAACACGGGGGGAACCTCCTGGATACGGCTCATATCTACGGACAGGACAAAGCCGGTGGCCCATCCACCAGTGAAACCGTCCTGGGCAAATGGTTGCAGAAGAACAGCAGCGTCAAGAACCTCATCGTTGCATCAAAAGGCTGTCATCCATACAAGGAAGACATGCATCGCAGCAGGATCAACGAAGTGGATATGATGCTGGACATCAGCCAGACGCTCGACCAGCTCAAAACCGATTCGGTCGACATTTGGTATTTCCACCGTGATAATCCCCAGATGGGAGTCGATGAGATCATCGATCTGGCATCGCTGTTGGTGGATAAGAAGCTGGTCAAGTATCTGGGTGTCTCCAACTGGACAGCCAAGCGCATCGCAGAAGCGAATATATGGGCGAAGGCAAAGGGGAAACCCACCTTTGCGATCAGTGAAATACAATGGAGTCTTGCCCATTGTACGAAGGAGACCTGGGGGGATGACACCTTGGTCACCATGACCGAGGAGGATCGGCTCTACTACGAGGCGAACGCACTGCCGGTCATGTGCTTCGCACCCCAGGCGAAAGGCTTGTTCTCCAAAATCATCGCAGGCAAGACCGAGACGCTCAGCGAAACGGCGAGAAGACGGTTTCTCACTCCGACCAATCTTGCGCTCGTCCCCAAAGTGAAGCAGATGGCCGAGGCATTGTCGGTTACACCGGCAGCTATCGCCATGGCCTACCTGACCAGCCAGAAGAACCCAACCATAGCCATTGCAGGCTCGAGCAGGGTCGAACAAATCACCGAGACACTCCAGGGAGCGGATCTTACGCTCACCGAGGAACAGATCGCGTTCTTCAACTGATCATTTTCTGCCCCTGTGTTATCAAGAGCAGGGGCATATTGCTTTCATCAAATCATCAGGATGCCACCATGGTCCAATCATTCTTTCAAGTAGCATTGTTTCTCTTTCTCATCATCCTGGCCTATGTCCTGAAGCGATTGGGCATATTCACCCAGAGAGATGGAACGACTCTCTCAAACATCACCCTGAATATTACGCTTCCGGCGGCGATCATAGCCAGCTTCAACACCTTCACCATGGATTATTCACTGCTGCTGTTGATCCTCACCGGCATTGGCGTGAATGTCGTGTTGATGGGCATCTCGTATCTGGCTATGCATCGGACCAATTCACAGCTCAAAGCCTATGCCCTACTCTGCGGTTCCACCTACAACATCGGCAATTTCGCCTTCCCCTTCGTACAGGCGCTCTCCGGACCGACCGCCTTGGTGGCAGCGTCCCTCTTTGACTTGGGAAATGCACTGATGACGACCGGTCTGACCTATTCACTTGCAGCATCGACTGCCGGTGGTACCCGTCCCGACACCAAGGATCTGGTGAAAAAGCTTTTCACCTCAGTCCCGTTCATCACCTACCTGCTCATGCTCGGCCTCAGTTTCGCCTCCATTCATCTACCGGCGTTTTTGCAGAATTGGATGCTTGCCATTGGAAAAGCAAACCCCATCATCGCCATGCTGATGATAGGGTTCATGCTCGACATCCGTTTTGAACGCAGCTGGATCCATTATTCCTTGGTCCTGCTGTCCATCCGATACGTTCTTGCCGTTGTATTTGCGTTTCTCTTCATCCGTTTCACCGACTTTGCACCGGTCATCAAGAGTACGGTGGCATTGGTGGTGTTCTCCCCGGTCGCTTCCAGTTCGGTGGCTTTCACCGACAAAATATCCGACCAGGGAAAACTCGCATCCTTTACCTCTTCCCTCTCGGTGATGGTAAGCATCATCTGCTACACGGTGCTTTCCGTCTTCCTTACCTAACCGAATAAATACGAGTTGAGCAGATTATTCAAATACTCCTGCTTTCCGCTGTGTTTTTTGATTTGCACCGATCTGCCGATCTCGGACAGTTGTGCAAGCGTGAGCTTGCCGTCCTCAAAGAGCTTGCCTTCCCCCTGATCGAACGACGAATAGCGCTCCTTCACGAAACCATCAAGGATACCGTCATCGATGATTCTCTGCGCGATCTCCAGACCCAAGGCGAAGCTGTCCATCCCTCCGATGTGTCCGATGAACAAATCCTCCAAATCCGTGGAATTGCGTCGGCGCTTTGCGTCGAAGTTCAATCCACCGTTTCCGAGGCCGCCGCTACGCAGGATCACCAACATGGCCTGAACCGTCTCATAGACATTGGTCGGGAACTCATCCGTATCCCATCCATTGATGCTGTCACCCTGGTTGGCATCGACGCTTCCCAACAGTCCTTGGTCTGCACACACCTGCAGGTCATGGCTGAAGGTATGGCCGGCAAGGGTAGCATGGTTGGCTTCGATATTGCACTTGAAGTCATCCTGCAGACCCCATTGCTTGATGAAACCGATCGTAGTTGCCGCATCATAGTCGTATTGATGCTTGGTGGGTTCCATCGGTTTGGGCTCGATGAGGAATGTGCCCTTGAAACCGATGCTCCGCCCATAATCGCGGGCCATCATCAAGAAGCGGGCCAAATGCTCCTGCTCGCGCTTCATGTCGGTGTTCAAAAGGCTCATATATCCTTCCCGGCCACCCCAGAATACATAATTCCGGCCGCCGAGCTTTACATTCACCTCCAGGCTGTTCTGTACCTGTACCGCTGCACGGGCCACCACCTTGAAGTCGGGATTCGTCGCCGCCCCGTTCATATAATTGGGATGACTGAACACATTCGAGGTATTCCAGAGCAGCTTGATGCCCGACGCCTTCTGGCGGGCGAGCAGCTCATCTGCAATCTTGTGATAGTTGTGCTCATATTCATGGACATCGTCGCTGTCCGGTGAAGCGTCGATATCATGAAAACAATAGAACGGGGTACCTATCTTGGTGAAAAATTCGAATGCGGCATCGGCCTTTGCCACGGCGTTTGCATACTTGTCTTCCTTATGGAACGGAAAATCGATCGTGGCATTGCCGAATGGATCCGTACCGTTTGCACAAAAGCTGTGCCAATATGCGGTTGCGAACCGCAGATGCTCAGCCATCGTCTTTCCTGCAATCACCTTGTCTGCATCATAATATTTGAACGCCAGAGGATTCTTGCTTCCTTTGCCTTCATACTGAATTTTCCCGATACCCTTGAAGTATTCCTGTTCTCCTACGAAATATTGCATACCATCCTCCTATTCAAACAGAGGCGTCACCGCCTCGACATACTGCTGATACCGCTGGTAGGCTTGGGCATACTGTCTGCCTGCCTCTGCATTCGGCATACATGATTTCGACTCGTCAAACAGCACATGCTCCTTGGCAAGATCCACGATGGAACCACCTTCCAGCGTCCAAAGCGCCTGTAAGGCTGCCCCGAATGCTGCGCTTTCCCCCACCTGGGGGACCGCAAGCGGCAATTGCATGACGTCACAGGCGATCTGTCTCCAGATGGGACTCTTCGCACCGCCTCCGGTGAGAATGATCCGCTTGGGGACGAACCCCAGCTTTGCGAATGCATCCAAACCGCCTTTCATTGCATAGATTGAACTCTCCAAGGCCGCTCGGGCAATATTTTCTTTTTTCATATTGCCCATGTCGAGGCCGGCCAACACTCCTTTGCCATGGGGAAGATTCGGTACCCGTTCCCCGTTGAAGAAGGGCAGCATCACCACTCCCTCGCATCCGATCGGAGCTTCAGCGGCCAACTGGTCGAGCGTCCTCACGTCAAAACCGAAAAGCTGACGCACCGATTCCGTGGTGATGGTGCAGTTCATTGTACAGAGCAGGGGCAGATATCCTCCGGTGGATGAGCAGAATGCTGCAAGATTACCTTGTGGATCAGTGATGCAACTGTCACTATACCCGAATAGCGTCCCACTGGTACCCATGCTCATCGTCAGGTCCCCTTTGCCCACACAACCGGTGCCGATTGCTCCGGCCATGTTGTCTCCTGCTCCGCAGGAAACAGGAATGCCTTGCCGAATACCCAATTCCTGCGCGGCTTCGGCCTGAACGACCCCGCACGGACTTCCAGCCTCCACCAAAGGAGGCAGCATTGAGTATAGATCACGCGTATCATCGACGGCTTGGAGGACCTCGCAGCTGTATTGCTTGTGCCGGACATCAAAAAAGGCGGTACCCGATGCATCACCGGCTTCCGCAGTGTACGCTCCGGTCAAATACCAGTTGATGTAATCGTGGGGAAGCAAAATGTGGGCAAGGTTTGCATATGCCTGCGGCCGATGCTGTTTCAGATGGAGAATCTTTGAGAGTGTATAACCGGGTAGTATCTGATTGCCAAGGAGGGAAAATACACGATCCTTTCCCCCAAGTTTTTCCGTCAGTTCATCACATTGGGCCTTGGTGGAGGTATCGCACCAGAGTTTTACCGGAGCAAGGACCTCTCCATCCTTTCCAACCGGTACGAAGCCATGTTGTTGGGCTGAGACTCCGATCGCTGCAATCTGCTGTTTTATCGCTGGATCAATCTGGGAAAAACAGGCCCTGATCGCATCCAAATACCATACGGCTTCTTGCTCACGAGTCCCATCCTCACCACTGTTCAGATCATGGGGGGCGCTGACGGTCAACAGGACACGTCTGGCCGAGACGTCATAACAAAGCACTTTTGTGCTCTGCGTACCAGTATCAATTCCTGCAACAATTTGCATACAGCTGATCTCCTTTGGTACAGCATCACCCAAGCGAAGGCGGAATACCATAGACAAGATTGGAAAAACATATGTATTATTGACTTATGGAGCTATTGGATGCAGTTTTCGTCTTTCAAATGCATGAGGAGCAGGAGTTGCTCTGGCACCAACGGGTGCACAGTCATGAGAAAGGCCAATTTGAAGTCCATTATTTCGTCAGCGGCAGCGGTACTTTCTCCAATGCCCAGAATCGCTACGCCATCTCCCCTGGTTCCTTGTTTGTAACCAAGGGTGAAACCGTACACAGCATCGAAGCAAGCCGGGAAGAAAGCCTGACGTATTACGCCACACTGATCAGTTGCCTGGAAGAACAACCCTTGATCGAGATCCTGGAGCAAAAGAATCCGATTACCGTGGGCACCAATTTGCGTTTCTTTTTTGAGGAAGTACGCGACAAGGGGCTGAGTTCCTCTCCAGAGTTGCGCATCAGCGCCTGTCATCAGGTCTTGGGCCTGCTCTACAATTTGGCAGCAGGAACCCGGATGGATGACTCGAAAACAGAAAATGTACGTTTGGAAAAAGCCATCCGGTACATGCAGCGCCATGTCTTCGACAAACTCAGTCTCGACATGATCGCAAGCCATGTACAGCTGGACCACTCATATTTCGTCAGGTTATTCAAAAAGCGGATGAATACCACGCCGATGCAGTATTATTCGAATCTCCAGTTGGAAGCCGCCAGGGCGCTTTTGACCAGTACCAATCTTTCAGTCAAGGAAATAGCGGATAAGCTGCAGTTTTGTTCGGAATTCCACTTTTCCAAGCGCTTCAAGCAATCGACAGGGTCCAGTCCATCGGCATATCGGAAAACCCATCTCCAATTGTTGGGTATGTGAGAAGTTTTCCCGACTTCTTCATCCCATCTTACGTCAGAAGCGACTACTTTGTTCCTTCTTGTCTTTTGTCACATCTTGGGATATGCCACAGGTATTCATCGCCCCTAATCCTGAAATACCGTCGTATTTCTGCAATATCCCCATGTCATATGAAGTTTACTTCTTTGGAAAATCAATGCATTTTATGTAATATGTAATATGTTAGTGGTATATGTTAGATGCAACATCTTCGTACATATGACAATATCTAAATTCTTATAATATAATAAATTATTTTTTCTAACTACTTGACTTCTTCTTACATGCTACATATTATATCAATGTAAGAACACGGAAGAAGGAGGTACAAGATGAAGAAGTTTAGAGCAATCATCCTTATGGTCGTCTTGGCTACCTGTCTTTCTTCTTTCGTTGCAGCAGCAGGCATCAATGACACTGTGGTGCTTCGCCTCCACGCATATGTACCGGAGAAAACCACATTCTCCGCCGAAGAGGATGGGTTCTCCGTTGTCTCAAACGCTTACAACTTCAGTTACAGCGTATTTGAACAGGGATTGAATCGCACCTTGTACGTCGTAGCCAATTAAGAAACAGAAAGCGCGTCCGGACAGACAAGCTTGCAACATACTGAAGCCAGTGATGAGGGAAACATCACTGGCTTCAATCTTTATCGTATGCTTGGAAGAACGTACCGTTCAGTCGAACACTTCTTCTTTTCGGGGGATGGATGCCATGGCACCGGGACGGGATACCGCCAATCCGGCGGCTTTGCTGGCATAGGACAAGCCTTGCTCCACAGAATATCCTCGTGCCAGAGAAGCTAGGTAATACCCGATGAAGGTATCGCCTGCGGCCGTGGTATCGGCGACCTTGGTCTCATAAATTCCCTGGTGTATGCGTTTGTCCTTGAATCCATACCAACACCCCTCCTTGCCGACGGTGAGGAGTATCTGTGTATCGGGGTAGGAACCGACAAGGGTCTCCAGGATCAGCGAGAAGCTTGCGCTTTCATCCAACCCCGCCAAACCGGCTCCTTCCAGTTCATTGACCACCAACAAATCGACCAGTTGAAGCGGCAAGGACAGTGCACTCGGATCATAGGGGGCCAGATTGATGCAGACCTTCATTCCCCGCGCCTTGGCCTGGGTGATAAGGTAGTCGATATGTACGATCTCATGTTGCAGGACCAACATGTCGTCGCCGGTAAAGCAAGCGAGGGTTTGGTCGATTTCCTGTTTGGTTATGGCACTGTTGCCGCCTCCATACAGGATGATCGCATTCTGTTTCTGCGCATCGAGCTGGATCAGGGCCTGCCCCGTCGATCCTGCATACCGTCGGATATGGGAGACATCGACCCCGTAGCCGGAAAGAAGCTCGAGCAGGAACAGTCCGTCCTCCCCTATTTTGCCTGCATGGAACACCTCTGAACCAGCCTTCGCCAATGCAGCACTTTGGTTTGCCCCTTTGCCTCCGGCACTTCTGACCAAGGAAGTACTTTGCAGAGTCTCGCCTCCCTTGACGATATGATCCACCGAAAAGATCAAATCAATGTTCACCGATCCATAATTGAGAAAACGCATCAATCCTCCTACATCATCGGGGCAGCCAGTTTCAACAGGACCCCGCTCAATCGCGCCCACCAAGGACGCGAGTACAAAAATTCCAGATTCATTTCCTGACTGCGCCCCAAGGTTCGTTCAATATCTTCTTGTACGACGTGAATCACCGATGAGCCATAAAAGGCAACCCCGTTCTCGAAGTGCAAATAGAATGACCGGTAATCCATGTTGATCGTTCCGATAATGGCGACCCTGTCGTCACTGACGAACATCTTCGCATGCAGGAAACCCGGGGTGTATTCGAAGATCCTCACTCCCGACTCCAACAGGGGACGGTAATTCTCCCTAGTCACGGCAAACACATATCGCTTATCGGGCATATGCGGGGTGATGATACGAACATCAACCCCGCTCTGGGCCGCAATCTTCAGGGCATTGAGCATTTCATTGTCCAAAACCAAGTACGGAGTGGTGATCCACACATACCGCTTGGCCATGTTGATAATCTGGATATAGGCACTCTCTGCGACGTTCTGGTTATCCAAGGGATTATCCGCAAAGGGTTGGACGAACCCGTCGGTCCTGCAGGTCAAGGTGGGACGATAGGCACTGAAGTCTTCGGTCTGGGCTGTGGAGAACGCCCAGAGTTGCAGGAACATCTGCGAGAGGCTCCCGACCGCATCACCTTTCAATTTTACGGCGGTATCCTTCCAATGGCCGTACTTCAGCTTTCTGTTGGCATACTCGTCTGCAATGTTCAGCCCGCCGGTATATCCGATGTTCCCGTCGATGACAACCACCTTGCGATGGTCGCGACTGTTCAGACGACTGTTGAGGTGGGCTTTGAGCGGATTGAAATCGACGACCTCGAGTCCGAGGGAGCGCAGCTTCCGGTCATAATGGGACGGGATGCCCAGAATGGATCCTACATCATCAAACATCAGGCAGACGCGGACCCCCATCTTCCTCTTCTCTAAAAGCACATGAAGAATGGCATCCCAAATCTCCCCTTCGGCTATAATGAAGAACTCCAGGAAAATAAAGGACTTTGCTTTCTTCATTTCTGCAACCATATCATGGATAACCGCCTCACCGGAGCTGAAATATTCCACTTCCGTATTGCTCCAGACGGGGAAACCGCTGATGTTTGCGATATATTGGGCTTGTTTGGCCAGTGTCGGGGAATAGGATGCAAGCGCCTTCATGGGAAGTATTTGGCTGGAGGATCCTTCTCCCACTCCTTTTTTGTAGAAAATCTGCAACTGTTCCAGCCGCCTGCGCACCCGTTTGCTGAGCCTGCGATTGCCGAAGAGCAAATAGAAGATTCCTCCGTAGACCGGAATGGCCATGAAGATCAGCATCCAACCGATTTTATAAGCCGGATTGAGGTCACGGGTAACCACAACCAAGGCCATAAGGATGGAAAGAGCCGAGAGGAATTGTATCCAGAATGCATAGTGTTGGGCGAAGGAGAACAGGTAGACGAAGATGGCGATCTGCAGAATGATCAATACCAGGGAAATGAACAGTCTACCGGTGAGGAATTTCAAAAGTTTTCGTAGCATGTCAACCTCCTCACCAACAAAGAATATACCATGCCATGCGTCCTGCAAGCTAGTGTTTACTGAATTCACATCCGCAATAGGATTGGCGATAGATGCCCAACTGTTTGGTCAATTGCACGCTTTTGTCAAAACCGCCCTTTTTCTTGAAATCGATCGGCTCGAAACTTGGGAACTGCTCTCCCACACGGAAGATCATCTTACTGTTCTTGAACCGACTTACCGTCAAGGTGGTGGTGAAGTGCCGAAAACCCAATTCCTCGGCCTTTTGGCTTGCCTGCGCCAGGTTATAGGAGAAACAGCGCTCACACCGTCCTCCCCCTTCCTTCTCCGTCTCAAACCCTGCAACAGAAGCCAACCATGCAGCATGGTCGTAGTGCTCGTTGATCACCTGCAGGTGATAGGTCCGGGCCACTTCAAGCAGAGCCTCATACCTGCGAATGGCTTCCTCTTCGGGGAAGATGTTGCTGTTTGAGAAATAGAGGATGGGATTCCACCCTTCTTCAAGCAACCGCTCGATGCTTGCCGTACTGCAAGGACCGCAACAGGCGTGCAAAAGAATGTCATGTTCTTCCATAGCTGTACCATACGGCAAAGCGAACCACTCTTGCAACCACCCCGCATTCTGGGTAGAGTACAAAGGTCTGTAGGAGAAACTGTTGTATGAAACGTACCAAGAACCTCGGCCTCTGGCTGTTTTTACTCATAGTCGTCATCATATTTGTACTGCCGATTCCCTTGGTTGCACGAATTCTTATCGTAGTATTGTTCGTTGCCGCCATCCTCTTTCGCAAACGCAGTGTCTTCTACTACCTGAGGGCCAACAGAAAAGTGACCAGCACCAATCCCTCCAATTGGGATCTCGCTTGGCCGCTCTACCGTAAAGCGATTGATGCAGGCTTGGAGCAGACCTTCGTCATTACCGCAGCGAGCATGTTTCTGCAGCGTGGGGATGCCAAGGAAGGACAGGCCATCATCGAGACCTATCTCGCATCACCCAAAAAACACGCACCCAACCTGGACAATGTGGCCAAGACGATGGTCAGCATGGCCTATTGGATGGAGGGAGATCTGCAGAAAGCCCTGGATACCGTAACAGAGGTATATGAGAGCGGATACCGCGACAAGAACCTGTACATCAACTACACCACGTATCTACTGGAACAGGGTGATACCAAAAAAGCAGCGGCGCTGCTTGATGAATCGCAGGAGTTGGAAGAAACCAGCCCGGGGCTCAAGGACAATCGTGGGTGGATCCTGCTCCAGGAAGGCAAATGGGAAAAGGCCGAGGCGCTGTATTCGGTACTTGTCGAGCGGAAACCACGATTCCCTGAACCGTATGTGCACTATGCCCAAGTCAAAATCCACTACGGCTTGGTCGGGGAAGCCCTTGCATTGCTCAAGCAAGCGTTGGAAGCACGATTCTCCAATACCTCGGGAATACCGAAGCAAATGATAGAATCCTTGACTGCGGCTCTGGAGAACCCACAGACCAGACGAAAAACAGCCAAGGAAATCGATGCCGATCCCTTGGCCGTTGCATCAGGGAATGCTCCCAAACCCATCCTTCAATCCTTCGCCCCTGAGGAAGGACTCGTCCTTGACGGATTTGCCCCCAAGGTACAGAAGAAAGCAAAGAAAGCGGAAAATCCGGAAGAAGAGCGGATGCCGAACACCGAATTGACCGAAGCGGATATAGCCTATGCAAAGAAGCATGAGCTTACGTCGGATTAGTACACAATATTGAACCAGAATCCCCAGACCAGGTTGTTCACACTCTGATCCCAGCCTCCATAGATGGTCAGCGGAAGGGTTCGGATGCCCAGTAGGGAGATTTCCGTATGCAGTTCCAAACCCAGGGAAAGATAGGGTGTGAAATTTTGATTCATCCACAACAGATCGGAATAGACGGCTATCGAGGAATGTTTGATCAAGAAAAGCTCGGCGAGTGCAGGAGCAAAATTCCTTGGTCGGTACCCGATGGAAAGCTGCAATCCGACCAACTGGTTTGCAGGATTTGTAAAGACCGACAAGTCATGCCCCTGGTTCTTGATCGTCGCATTGGTCGTCCTGAACCCGTCGGAGAAGAAGAACGGGACCTCTCCTTTTCCATCCAAGGTAAATCGGGCAAAACCCTTCATCGTGCCGAACAGATCCCAGGCTTTGTATGTACCTTCGGTTCCAAATCGTGCGGAAACGAAGGTACGATTCAGTTGGTAATCACCCAGAATTTGGTAGGAAAGCGAGAGGGATGTGTCTCCCAATTGCCAGATCGGATTCTCGGCAAAAGACGCCAATGCCTGCACCTCAGTGGTAGAGAAGAAGGTATTTCCATTCCATACACCAAGATGGGTACTATCCTTGAAATTGCTCAACTGTTCGAATGATTGCACCAGACTCAACCGCAGTCGGTCATCAAGCAAATAGAGCCGCCCCTCCAGTTGCCCTCCGAAGGAAAGCAGGGGGGCGTTCCCTGTCAGGTCGAAGAGAAACGAGGTGAAAGCGCTTGCCTTCACCTGTTTGAACAGATAGTAGTCTGCTTGGGCCCGCACCGCGGGAGCCATTGAGAATTGGTCATTGGAAAGAAACTGGAACGAGGATCCGGCATTCACACGAGCAGAAAAATCACCACTGCGATACAGGTATTTCAAGCCTAGGGTGGTATCATCCTTCAGCGGGGTAGTATCGGCGACGGCATAGTCGCTGTCCAAACCAAGACCGAGCAGCTGTGATGGTATATGCACCGGCACATGATCGAAGAGCCGGTACTGGTCGGTACTTTCCTGCAGCTTAGTCTCCAAGGCAGTGCGCAATCCCGAAAGGTCGATCGATTGCCCGGTTTTTGGGAGCGCTGAGAGCGCCTGGGCCTGCGTTTTCGCCGATTCATATCCCTTCTGGGAAAGGTATGCTGCCTTCGAGAATTCCATAAAGGAAACATCCTCCACACCACAACGGACCCAGATGATCTGGTCAAGGAACTTCTTGAGTTCCTCCACTCCCTTACGACGCTTGCCGATGTCGATGGAGACATTCAGAATGGTCAACGGATTTTTCAGATTCAAGGTGTCGACATCATAAAATGTGGTGGAAACGATGACATCGTCAGCATATTGATACGCCAATTCTATGGGAGCAAGGTTGGTGATGCCTCCGTCTATAAGCAGATGCCCGCGATAGGGAACCGGGTTGAAATAAACGGGAAGTGCATAGCTTGCACGGAGCACCGTAGAGAAATCTCCTTCACTGATCTGAATCTGACGTTTGGTCACCAGATCCTCGGATACCACAATGATGGGGATCGGCAAATGTTCCAGCGTAAGGTCTGTTCCAAGAATCGAAGCCAATTTGGCGATGAATCGGGAAGAGTCGAGCACCCCGCCTTCCAAGGGAAGCGTAAGATCGAACAAGCTTTGCAGGGACACGCTGGTGATACTTTCCAAGATCTGGTCGGGGGACATGCCGGCGGCATACATGAGTCCCACGATGCTTCCCATCGAGTTGCTGATGATGAAGTCAGGGACAATCCCCTGCTCCTCCAAATACTTGAGGACGCCGATGTGCGCAAAGGCCCGGGCGGAGCCGCCACTGAGCACCAACCCTACCGGAGAACGTTTCCCTTGGGTACGGTCGAGGATCCGTTGCCTGAATTGTGCGTCACCATAGGCAATGGGAACGTTGGACAGAAGGATGTCATCCTGATCGGCTGCAGCCGATGTGTACAGCACGATACTGAACAAAAGAACCATTAGCAACAGGTGTTTCCCGATCTTCACGATTTCCTCCGTGTGGTTTCTACTGTAAATCAAACAAACGGAAAAGACAATCGACACTCATTTTGTAAAACTCTGTTGCTTTTTCCTTCCAGATTTGCTAGCATATCGGAGTCCAATGCCGGCGTGGTGAAATTGGTAGACACGTCAGACTCAAAATCTGATGGATGCATAATCCGTATCGGTTCGATTCCGATCGCCGGTAGGCTGCAACCCCTGCTTCTTCTGAAGCGGGGGTTGTCTTATATCAGAGGGATGGAGCGAAAATCAAGTTCGCTTTAGTGACTTTACCCTCCTTGACTTTCTTGTGCATCCTTTCTACTCTCTATTTAGAAATATTTCTAAATAGGAGCAGCCATG
The DNA here is from genome assembly GCF_050256055.1 of Sphaerochaeta sp. Lineage (NCBI taxonomy): Bacteria > Pseudomonadati > Spirochaetota > Spirochaetia > Spirochaetales > Sphaerochaetaceae > Sphaerochaeta > Sphaerochaeta sp. Next base: position 35,880 of record NZ_JBFWIJ010000013.1, read on the forward strand.
GGTTTTTCGCAAACCATGAAAGCAATCGCCGACCCGCAACGCCGTGAAATTCTGACCCTCCTGAAGAAGGGAAAACAAAGCGCAGGAGAAATTGCAGGCAATTTCCCCGATATATCTGCGGCGACGGTGTCCTATCATCTCTCGCTTTTAAAGAAAGCTTCGTTGATTACGGAAAGCAAATACAAGAACTTCATCTACTACGAGCTGAATGCCTCGGTATTCGAGGAGATCATGCTCTGGTGTGCACAGTTTGCCGGAGGACCGGATGAAAAAACAGAACTCGCTGATTGATCGTACCCTGGTTGTGACCACCCTCGTGTGTTTGTTGCCCTTGGTGTTTTCCCTTGTTGTATACCGTCGCCTTCCTGATCGTGTCCCCATACATTTCAACGTCGCCGGGGAACCGGACAATTATGCACCCAAGGCATTTGCTGCATTCGGCATCCCATTGTTGCTTGCCCTTCTGAATGTCGTCCTGCAAATTGTACTCAAGACCGATCCCAAACGGGATCCAAAGGAGCGCATCTATTTGATCAGTAGATGGATACTTGCCCCACTGAGTCTGTTTCTTACCCCGCTGAGTCTGCTCATCGCCCTGGGTAGTCCCCTCAGAGTAGAGAAGATCGTACCCTTGGCGGTGGCTTTCCTGTTTCTGCTGATCGGCAACTACCTGCCCAAATGCAAGCAGAACTATACCATCGGCATCAAGTTGCCCTGGACCCTTGCGGATGAGGAAAACTGGAAGAAGACACACCGATTCGCAGGATGGCTCTGGACGATCGGGAGCCTGCTGATCATCATCTTGCTTCTGCTCGGCTTTCCTTCGGGTATCAGCTTCTTCAGCATCCTGGTGATTCTCGCCTTCGCCCCCATGATCTATTCCTTCGCGCTTTCCCGAAAGAATGGGCCTATCGATACGCCTTGATGTTTTGCTGATGTTCCTCATAGGTCCGGGCGAAGTGAATCTGTTTGTCCAGACCATGCAAATAGTACAGATACTGAGCATCCGAGGGATGGAATGCGGCGTTGACGGCAGCTTGAGAGGGACAGCTGATGCCGGTGGGAGGCAAACCTGTCTTACGGCGGGTATTATAGGGTGTCTTTGACTCCAATGCCTCTTTGGGAATGGGGTTCGTCCAATCGTTCAATTCATACCTGGTGGTCGCGTCTATCCCCAGAGGTTCGCCCTGAGCCAGGCGGTTGTGGATCACCGCGGAAATGTCCGGCATTTCCGCCTCATTCTGCGTCTCCGCCTGTATCATCGAGGCGATGATCAAGAGATCTTGGACCGAATAGGTATCCAATAGAGGGGAATCGAGATTCCTCTGCACTTGCTGCAGCATTGCCTTGAACATGGAGAGGGCAAGTTCATCGGCACTGCGGATGCGATTGACGGTATACGTTCCTGCCAGAAGCCAACCTTCGGCAAATCCAAGCTGATAGGCCTGCACCAGCTGTCCGGCGGCATGCTTGAATGCTCCCGGGGAAATTAAGAGTCGGTTGGTTAGGTATGCATCCACCGTTTCCAGGGTAAACCCGGCACCAACGGTCACTTGGACTTCCACTCCATCGGAGGTAAGCATTCGGCCGATTTCCTCGAATGTGGTCGGTTTGGTCATCAGATAGGAACCGGTCTTGAGCACCGTGGCAAGATCATGCTCGACAAAATACGCCAGCAAGGCCTGGGCATCCTCCACCACCCCCAGCCTTTGGAGCAACAAGCTTACCGAACGGGCGGTCATTCCCCGCTCGACGGTGAAGGCGACCACTTCCTTCGTTGCCGGCGGTTGAACGGTCGGCAGCTTGCCGAATGGGAAAAAATGTAGTGTCCATCCGATGATCAAAGCACAGAACACCAGAGAGGCAGTGAGCAGTGGAATACGCATCAGCTTCTCCGGAGCAGGCCGGTATCCTTTGCGTTTTCCGATTTTCGGAGGAACGACGACGGTTCTGTGTACACGAGGGGCATGTGTCTGTACCAGATGGGAGTTGGGTTGTTCAATAGTATGGACCGCTTTGGTACCGGTCTTCGGTTTCGATTGGGTGGTCGGCCGTTTCCCCTCCGGGATTCTCACGGTCATGCTGCGGGTGTTCACGGAAGGTCTCGTGCGACGGGAAGGCGTTGCAGAAGGTTTCTTCGCATCATCGGTCAACCGTACTTTCAGCGAGGAGCTGGATTTTTTTGTCTTCGGCGGATCTTCCAAGCCCAAGGTGAGTTGTTTCGGATCTTTGGAAGTATCACGCATGCGGTTCCTCTAGCTTTGCGGGGAGCAAGGACTCGATGGCGGACTTTTTCTGCTGAATGGAGGACGATACCTGCTGGATTTGGCGATTGCACGTCTCTATCTGGTTTTTGAGCAGCGCCATCTTCTGATTTTCCAACTCAATCTGCGCTTCAAGTTCCTGAACCTTGATCATATTCTGCAGCATCTGGATATCGTTCTCGAGTTGCTTGATCCGTTTTCGATGCAACGTAATCTGGTCCATCAAGCCGAGGGCAGTATGCCCGATCATATGCGTGTTGACGTCATCCGGCAGGGTTTCATAGAGTTCCTTCCCGTACACGGAAGATGCCTGCTCACACGCTTTCTGCGCTTGGCGCAACACCTGTTCGGAAGCATCCAACTTCGCCTTGGGGCTCTGCACTTCCTGCGATTGCAATTTTGCCATCGCACTCTGATGCACCTCCAGTTCCTGGTGCAACTCCGCTTCCCGCTCTCTCAGTTCACCCAGCTCCTTCATAAGTGGCTGATGGTCCTTCAACGGGAGATCCGCTTCACAACCGATTTCCACCAACTGTCGTCCCGCCTTGGCAAACAAAACGGGAAGTGATGCACGTTCGCTCTTCAGCCGTTGGCGGAGCAATGTCTTGCGAATCAGCCCGATGGGTGCTTCCAAACGCTCTGAGAGGACGTGTATCCTTCGTTGTGGTTCCTCAAAAATTGGATCACAAACCAGCTTCACATGGTCAACAAGTACCTCCGATCCATACGCCTCCCATGCGATGGCCCCCAATTGCGCAAATATCTTTTTCTTTGGCTTGGATAGCGTACGGATATCAGCCTCAATTTCCTTGATCTTGCGTGAACGATCTTCCATCTGGGAAATATAGCCTGCAAGCTGCTCGTAGGCGTGCCTAGCCGTCTCCAATTCTTGCATCTCCTTGCAAAGGCGCTCATACATCTGTTGGGCATACCCTATCGGCGAGAGATGCTCGATCAAGGCGACACTATCACCCAGGTCTGCATACAGGGAATACAGATCACGGTGGTGTTGTTCTATTTCCTTCTGCTTTTGCTGAATATCCGTCTGCAAGGTTCCCATATGAGGATAGTAGCATACACCACCATCCCGACGCAAAGTCAAACCCCCGATTCCCCGGCATTTCGTTCCTTGACAAAGGCGGAAGAGGTTGGGTATTCTGACTACAAACTGCCGTGGGATGGGAAACGTTTACCTCATTGTTTGACCAGATCTCACCCGCACAGTCACGGAGGTCCAAGTAGATGTGCCAGCATTCACTGCCTCCCTTCCGAGTGTGACCGTTCTACGGTATCCACTTGCTTCTTTCTTTCGTGTGTTTCTTGTGAAAGAAAGGGTGAAAGGCGCGTCCATCGGTATGGTTTTCCTGTAAGCCGGAACAGGGAAAGCATGACACCACCGCCTTGCTTGTCAGGAAACAAAAGCCAACCGCTGGCACGGAGCAAACCACTATCAAGGAGACCTGCTCATGGACAATGATAACAAGAGCACCCCGAACGAAGACACCCAGTTGATTGGGACCATCCAGCTGCTTGCCGGAAAAACCAAGGCCGACCCCAATCCCGATGAACTTGAACGACTGAAAAAACTCATCAAGAAAAACGTTCCCTTTTCCCTGCGAGGCTATTTCATGGCCTACCTGCTGCGGGAAATCGCCCAGGCCAATACCCCTCGCAGGAATAGCGGACGTGACAGCGCAAAAGCCCCTCGTGCAAAACGGGAAGCAAAACCTGTCCAAACCGAACAACCGGTTGCAGAAAAACCCCAGCAGAAAGTCCGTGAGGAAAAACCGCTTCCCGAAGGTGCCCGCACCTTGTATCTGAACATCGGAAAGATGAAACGGCTGTATGCGAAGGAACTGAGCCAGCTCCTTCAAACCGAACTGGAGATCAACCGCGAGGACATCTACAGTATTCGTATCCATGACAAATATTCCTTCATCAGCATGAGTGAGGAAAACTGCGAAAAAGCAATCGCCAAACTCAACGGCATGGACATCAAGGGTAGAACCGCTTCGGTCAGCTATTCCAACAAGGAGTAGGTCATGTTTGTAGAGCGATTGGTGGTAGGGCCGTATCAGACCAACTGTTACCTCATGGGCAATGAAGAAACCAGCAGTGCATGGATAATCGATCCAGGCAATGACGGTCATACCATCATCCGCAGGCTTGCCCAACGTTCGGTCAAGCCGGTCGCCATTCTGCTCACGCATACCCATTGGGACCATATCACTGCTTTGGGAAGTCTGAAAGCCAAGTGGCCGTCGCTCGAGGTATTGGTCTCGGAACAGGACGCTCAGTATTTGGGCAAAGGTGGGTATGCACGCATCAAACAGGTCTGCTTCGATAAAAGCTTCCTGCAGATGTATGACGAACAATTGCAACTGTTGCCCGAACCAACTGGATTCTTCACTGACGGCCAGTATCTGCAGGACAGCCATTTGACGGTTATACAAACTCCCGGACATACTCCGGGAGGAGTCTGTTTCTATCATGAGGAAGGTCAGTTCGTGTTTACCGGCGATACACTGTTCGCCGGAAGCATCGGCCGAACCGACCTTCCCGGAGGCTCGTATACCGACATCCTTGCAAGTTGCGACCGTCTGCTGCAGCTTCCCGAGGAGGTTCAGGTCCTCCCCGGCCATGGGCCGGCCAGCACCATCGCAAACGAAAAGCACAACCCCTATCTATAACAGGCTCGGAATATATCCGAGCAGACATCTGATTTCCCCCGCTGCTTCCCGAAGATACGAGAGGTATATCCCAAGTTCCTCATGCACCAACCGTGCACTGTTTCCTGACAGGCTCACCGAGGCTACACTCTTCCCCGCTTGGTCGAGTATAGGCACAGCCACACAATGGATACCCGGTACAAGAACGGCATCATCGATTGCATACCCGTTTGCCTTCGTTTGTACCAACTCCTCCTCCAATACCCGGTTCCCCGGCAATTCGGGTACCAACGACGTATCGGCAAGAAAGGCAAGCATCGCCTTGCCAAGGGCACTGCAGCCGAAGGGCATCCGCATCCCTACGGCACTTCTCGCCATCAAACGCTGTGAGGTCTCGATCGCATACAGGTACAGGCAATATCCTCCATCCGGAATTCCCAGGTATACGGTTTGGTTGGTCCGGTCGGCCAACCTACGCAGGACCGGTGCCGAACGGTCGCGAATCTGGACATTCACCCGTACTGTCTGGGTAAGCAGCAAGGGAGCAGTTCCCAGGCAATACGTCCCCTGATCTATTTGTTCGATATACCCCTTTGCTTCCAGCGTTTTGAGCAAGGTGAAGACGGTTGTCTTCGGATACCCAAGCTTTTTGCTGATCAGAGAAAGGCTCATCAACGGCTGCTCCACGGTAAATGCTTCAAGTATTTGCAATGCTTTGTATACCGAACCTATCATCAATCGTCCTCCTTGGACTTGTATGCATGGTATAAGTACGTTATTATTCTTTATAATAGAACTATATTCTATATTATAGAATATCATCAGGCAAGAGCATACCCGAGGAGATCCCATGCAACCAAATATCCTTCTGATCATGACCGACCAACAGAGACAGGATTCTCTGGGCTGCTACGGAGCTGATTGGGTGGACACACCGAATCTGGATGCGTTGGGCGAAGAAGGCATCATCTTCGACCAAGTGTATGTAAACAGTCCGGTCTGCACACCATCACGAGCGAGCATCCTGACCGGAAAACCGGCCTGCGGCCATGGGGTGTACCGATTGCATGATGTCCTCGATGATGCCCAACCGCTCGTTCCCTGGCATCTTCAGCATCTGGGATATACGACGGCGCTTTTCGGCAAACTCCATGTCAGCGGTAGGGTGGCAGAGGAACAAAGACGCCATCCCAAGGATGGATTTTCCCGCTACCAATGGTGTATGGAAGCTTCTGTAAGTATGGATTCCCCGTTCAATGGATACGCCGCATGGCTGAAGCGGGAGCATGAGGATTTTTTCTGGAAACTGAAGGAACAGGGACGGAATCTCAAACATATCCCCAAAGAGTATCACTTCACCCATTGGGCAGCTGAAGAAACGATTGGATTTCTCCGATCCCGTCCCAAGGACAAACCATTTTTTTGTATGATGAGCGTATTCGACCCCCATAACCCGTATGACCAGTATCCCATTGAATACCGAACACGGGTGAGAGAGGATGCGTTGCCTCCACTCGTTGCAGGAAAGGAGGATGAAACGCCTGCAATACAGGCGTTGAGACGGGAACAGATCGACGGGTATCTCGGACCGGTTGCAAAGTTCAGTCAAGCGGATATCCAAGCGATGCGCGTCGGTTATTACAGCAGCCTCGCCTTGCTTGATGATGAAGTGGGTCGCGTGCTCCGTACCCTTGAGGAAGAACAGCTTTCCGATTCGACGATGGTGATTTTCGTCAGCGATCACGGGGATATGCTTGGGGACCATCACCTATTCGTCAAAGGCGCCTATTTTTACGATCCCTGCGTGAAAGTTCCGCTCATCATCAAACACCCGAATGGAACCGGAGGCGGGAAGCGAAGCGCTTTGCTGGTGCAACCCCATGACCTGGCGGCTACCATACTCAGTGAGGCGGGAATGGACATCCAACAACGACAGATTCTGATGCCCGATTCCCTCGACCTGCTCGATCCAGGATGCAAAGGACACGATGAAGCGGTGTGCATCTATCGGCAGACCGGCATCGACAAGACGGGACGCTACTTCGATCCACCCATCCATGCCACCATGCTCACCGACGGCCGCTACAAACTGAATGTCTATCATGGAAACCCGGTAACCGGACAGCTCTTTGATCTGATCAATGACCCAGACGAATGCACCAATCTTTGGGATGCATGCAAAGAGGTTCGATTGGAATTGCTCCACAAGCTGGTCGAGTGGCAGGTCAGAACCGAAATCCAGACAAAATCGGGAAAGGATGCACTTCCCAAGGAAGCACAATTGCTATCCAATGCACTTCGGTAAAGCAGAACAGACAGCCCCTATAAGCTGTCTGTTCCGTATGTTTCGTGGGTATTACTGTCAGTGTCTGCTGCCCGGTGCCTCTTCAGCGTTCTTGCAATCGACACACAACACTGCATAGGGGATTGCCCGGAGTCGTTCCTCGGGAATCTTTTTCTGACATTTCAGACAATGACCGTACTTGCCGTTGTGAATACGCGCAAGAGCATTCTCGATGGACCTGAGACGATTCGCCTCATGCTTGTTGATCGCTTCCATCTTCTTGAAGGCTATGTCATCCGCCGCTACATCGATGCTGTCCTTGATCCCCATGGCGTTCACCATCTCACGAAAGTCGCTGTTATCCTCGCTCAACTTGTCAAGCAATTCCTTTCGCATGGCAATAAGTTGCTCTTCCATTTCCAGTACAAACGTGTCGGACACTCTATGCCTCCTACAAAGACCGTTTGGTCGGCCCTTGGATTTTTATCAATATAAGATGAGGATAACCAGACCATCTGTCAAGCTGTCAACCTCACTTTTTCATTTCTCCTTGATGCTTTGTCCTAGAATGAATGGCAAAACATTACTTTCCTGGCGAAGTACAAATACCAATGCGTTCAGAGCAACAATCCGACATCCTCCGAACCCGGAACTTTCCGTCGGTCAGGGAAGAAAACCGAAGCGGATGTACCGTCCATCATAGCACGGAAAAACTGATTTTCCAGCCTTCACCGGTTCCGATCCCATAGGTTGCTGCGAAACTGCCTTGATTCAGGGCAAGTGCCAGATTGAAAAGACTATTCACATAAATCAAGGGCCTACCCTTCTCAACCTCCGTGAAAGCCTTGCACAGCGGAAGGTGATACCCGTAGACGATTCTTCCATCCTTGGAAATGATGACCTCAAGTTCTGCACCATAGCCGACACCCAACTTCCCCAGGAAATCCGAATGGATGTTGGTCCACAACGAACCATACCTGCTATCGAGGATGTCAATGGAGCCGACAAGCGAAGCGCCCTCCATGCGGGCTCTTTCAATCCTGAGTTTCACCAGCTTGGCAAGTGGGGAACCGACTTCTTCGAATTCCAAGGTACCGGCGGCAAGCCGGGCTCCTGTATATGCATAGACATCACGTCCGAAGAAGGTGTGACTGTTCTGACTTCCTTCCAATCGATGCACCGCCACATCGATGGTTCTCACCTCCAGAAGCCCGATCCGGTCGGCGACATGCGTCAAGGTCCCGTTGTCCGGGGTAACGATGAGATGGGCGCTTTCGGTGAGCGCGACGATGCTCTTGCGGTCCGAGCCGACCCCGGGGTCGACCACACAGACAAACACCGTTCCACCGGCCCAGTACGGCAATGCCTGCACCAGACGATAGGAAGCTTCCCAGATATTGAATTGCGGCACATCATGGGTCAAATCTTCCAGACGAAGCATGTTTGATACGCCGTTGGCTACGCCATGCATTGCGCTCACTGCTCCATCGGCGGTTCCAAAGTCACTGAGAAATACTACTGTTTTCCGATCCTTCCAAGCCTTTTCGCCCAACAGCTCATTGATCTTCCGGCTTTTCATGTTCGTTCTCCCGCTTTTTCACCTGCCGGTCAAATACGACGGCAGTTCGAATCAGCAACACGGACAGTACCACTGTGGCCAATCCTACCATGAGCGGGAGAAGAAAAGAACCCTGGTATATGGTTGCAAGCAGGGTGAAGCCGACCAGCAGGGACAGAACGATGAGGGAGGCTAAAAATGTCAAGGACGGAGATTTTTTCATTGTCCGAGGAACCTCTCTATGACAGCAAGGAATGCATCGTAGGTTTCAACAAGAGGGAGATCAGGGTACTCTGAGAGGATGTTTCTCGGAGCTCGGAACAGGCACCCCCCGTCAGCCTCCTTGATCATCGTCAAGTCATTGTAGGAATCGCCTGCCGCAAAGGTTCGGTAGTTGAGATTCCTTAGGGCCTGGATCGCCTTGCGTTTGCCGTCGTGCAGGCGCATCCGATGGCTGATGATCATCTGCTTCTCATCGACCACAAGGTCATTGCACCAGATCATCGGCCAACCAAGTTGGCGCATCAACGGCTGGGCGAATTCGGTGAAGGTGTCACTAAGAATGACCACCTGGGTCTTGGAGCGCAACCGGTCCAGGAATTGGAGTGCACCTTCCATCGGCCCCATGCTGGCGATGACCGACTGGATGTCGCGAAGGGAGAGCTCATGCTCCTTCAGGATCTTGATCCGGTTTGCCATCAGCTTGTCGTAATCGGGTTCTTCCCGGGTGGTGATCCGCAGCTCCTCGATACCGGTACGCTCCGCCACATTGATCCAGATTTCAGGAACAAGCACCCCTTCCATATCAAGACACACAATATCCATCACCCTACCTCCGCTTCCTATGAAGCGTAGTATGACAACTGAAGGCCTGTCATGCAAGAGGGAGCAGGAAACCAAGCAAAGCGGCAGTTTCGGATAGGACCTCCACTGCGCCCAACACATCGCCGGTCACTCCGCCCAAACGCTTTCGGGCGATATGCAAAACCATCAAGGTCGTGATGAACGAAATCGCAAACGAGCTCAGCGAAGCCAACCAGAGCCGATGGTCGATTGCCAATGCAAGCAAAGCCAGTAAGAGGAGCATCTGCAGAGAGGGAAACAGGATATGACGTTTTTTTGCACCTCTCACCAATGCGGAAGCCGTTCCCTCCCCTTCTCTGGCATAGGGAAGAAACGAAGCGGCAAGCACCTGCATATACCGCCCGAACACCGGGGCCAGTACCACGACGAGGGGAAAGCGTACCAACATCAACAAGCAGGAATACTGCATCAACAAGGTAATGGTCACGGTAATGACGGCAAATGCTCCGCTATGGCTGTCCTTCATGATGGCCAATGCACGTTCCTTCGTCCACCCACCTCCCAAGCCATCGGCGAAATCCGCAAGCCCATCCCAGTGAAAGCCACGGGTAAGATAGGCACCGAGGGCAATTACCAGTACCGAACGAACTGGGGTGGGAAGAGGAAGGAGACAGACCAACCATGAAAAAAAACCCAACAGCGCTCCGACCAAGGGGAACCAGAACAACAGGCGCTCCTCATTGAGCAGTTTTTTTGCAGGAAGGGGGAACCGGGTCAAGGTCCTCAATGCATCACCAAGGCTCATAACAGGGACCCCTTCAAGGCAAGAGGCAGGCCCGCCACCAGCAGGATGACCGTATCGGCTATGCGTGCAATATCCTGGTTCATCCACCCCGCCACATCCCTGAACGCCCGGCTTTGCGCATCGGCAGGAATAAGGCCGAGTCCGGTTTCGTTGGTCACCAAGAGGAGCTCGCAAGGGGGATGCTCCAACACCGCATACAATGCCGACTGCTCTGCAAACCGACCATTGGGAATACCTGCATGATAGAACAAATTCCCCAACCAAACGGTAAGACAGTCGATGACGCAGACCTCCACCGAAGCCGGAAGAGCTTCGATCGCTTGAGCCAGTTGCAACGGCTCCTCTCTGGTCAGGAACCGACCGGCACGATCATCCTGATGGGCCTTGATCCGTGCTTTCATCTCTTCGTCCATGGGCTCGGCAGTAGCGATATACGCCCGTTTCTGTTGTGCATCGACGATACCAAGGGCATATTGCTGCGCATAGGAGCTTTTCCCGCTGCGTCCCCCTCCGATGATCAGACTCACCCTTGGTTTGATCCCGGTACGAGCCGATCGGCTTGCCTGTTCAACGCTTTCCATCAAATCCTCCCTGAGCTTTGTTCATCTTACCATATCTGTTCCCCAGAAAGGAGGTTGAGGATTCGAATGCTTGTGGGGAAAACACCTCCAAGGTAAGTACGCGCTGCTTTCGGTCACATGCAGTTTGATGTTCCAACGCTGCAAGAAAACGTTCGATGTGTTCTGCGTTCCCTTCTGAGAGCCCGAGATGGTCATGACCTTCGGCAACCCCATGCAGGTGGCAGATACGCGCCTGGGGAAGCAAGGCGCAAGCCTCTGCATCAGCATCATAGCCCATCAGCCAGATGTGCCCGATATCAAGGGTGACCGAGAGGTTGTAGCGTGCAACCAGCGGTTGGACCAACGCGAAGGGATAACTGAGCGACTCCACACACACCAAGGAGGAGGGAACGGAAATCCTATTGAACAAGGCATCAAGACTCCGGTCCAAGGAATCAAGCCAACGAGGGACATTTTCAGCAGGCTGCCCTCCGTATTGTTCCGGCGTAAGATGGAGGACATACCCAAAAGGAGAGAGCGGCTCGCTCAAGTCAATGATACGGTCGATGACATCAACAAAATGACGACGTGCCTGCGTGTTTGCAACACCAGGATGGATGTCCAGGGGAAAATGAATGGTATAGGTCAGCGCATGTTCGCGTCCGATATCCTGCAAAGCCTGGACCGTCTGCTTGGAAGGAAGGTTGCTCATCCCCTCACTTTCGAACAACACCAATTCCACGTCATCGACCAAGGGAGCCAGATAGCGGATGTTCGGAAGGATGTCATCAGGAAGGATGTAACTGGTTGTACCGATGCGGATGAGTTTGTTCTTCATACCAGCCCCAATTCGGATAACAAGTGCGTACTGTCTGTGACGTTTGCATCACAGAAACTGGTCATCTGAAAAAGCAGGCGGCTTGCAAGACGCACCAACGGCCATGCGGCCAAAGCACCGGTACCCTCTCCGAGTTGCATCGACAGATCAAGAAGGGGTGCATCAAGCCCGATGGCATCCAGTATGGCCTGATGACCCTGCATTCCTGATCGGTGGCAGGGGATCAAATAATCAGTGATTGCATGATCCAGGTGAAAGGCTGCCAAGGCAGCACTGGTTACGACGAATCCATCCAAAAGAATGGGAAGTGAACGTTCTGATGCCTCCAGCATCGCCCCGGCAATCGCAGCAATCTCATACCCGCCCAGATTGCACAGTACCGAGACTGCATCCCGGCTTGGGTGGAGGGCCAATCCCCGCTCGATGACCTCGACCTTATGCTTGAGCTCTGCATCACTCAGACCGGAACCTTTTCCGGTCAGGCACCGGACCGGTTGGCCGGTCAAAGCAGCAGCTACAGCCGAGGCACTGGTTGTATTTCCCACCCCCATTTCACCGAAGGCCACCACATCACAGCCGTCCTCTACGGCTTTCCCTACCGATCGTCGACCGGCTTCCATCGCCTTGCGACAGGCTGACAAATCCATTGCCGTGCCTTCAAGGAAATTACGGGTCCCGAATCCCACCTTTTCATCAAGGACGCCATCGAAGGGTGAGAACTGATGGTTCACCCCTACATCGATGACCGAGAGGGTTGCACCGTTGAGCGAAGCAAACAGGGAACAGGCCCCACCACCTCGGGCAAAATTCAGGCATTGTTGATAGGTTATTTCCTGGGGGCTGTGCGTCACCCCTTCCTTGATCACCCCATGGTCACCGGCAAAGAGCAAGAGAGACAAGGAGGAAAATGGAACCTCCTTGATCATGGCGAGGTGCAAGGCAAGTTCGGAAAGCCTGCCCAGACTATTCGGGGGCATGGCTTTATCCAACAGCAAGCGTCGTAATGCAGGCAAACGACTACGGTCCAGCGGGTGTATCGACATGCACCCATTGTAGGAAGGTTGTACTGGCATGACAAGGCACAAACGGATACAATGACTTCATGAACCTTGCATTCTATCTTTTTTTGGATGCGCTTACCGGTATGATCATCTCGATCATGGTGGTGGCGAACACCCTGTTGGGGCAGGCTACCACCATGGGAGTCTCCTTGTTGGTCAACCACGTCATTGGATTGAGCATCCTCACCCTTGTCCTGTTGGGAGGCAGAAAATCCGAGGCGATCAGGGGACCGGGAAAACAAGCCCCCTGGTATTTGTATTTCAATGGGTTGTTCGGTCTGGCCATCCTCAATTTGAATTACTACACCGTCATCAATACCGGAGCATCGCTTGCCATGGCTTCAACGGTGTTCGGCCAGAGCTTCAGTTCGCTGCTGTTCGACCTGACCGGGTGGATGGGCATGCAGAAGCGGACGCTGAACAAGAAAAAAGTGCTCAGCCTCATCGTCAGCGGAATCGGTATCATCATCATGGCAACCAGCGGAAACAACCATTTTGCAGTATTCTTCGTGTTGCTTGGGGTATTGGCCGGTGCACTGACCATGACCCAGATGGTGCTGAACAGTACGTTCGCCTCCTACAAAGGACCGATCAGAGCATCACAACAGAACTTCATCTCAGGATTCTGCGGAGGACTCTTGTTCTATTTCCTTTTCCAACGGCAGGAAACCTTGGCTGGCTTCTCCCAGCTTCCCTCCATTTCCCCCCTTTTGATTCTCAGCGGAGGTATGCTGGCGGTTTTCGTGGTGGTCAGCACCAGCTATGTAATCATCAAGATCCCGGCCATCTACTCTGCTCTGCTGCTCAGTTCTGCACAAATCCTGATGAGTCTGGTACTGGATGTGTTGTTCTTCGATTCATTCTCGGTTGCATTGCTCATCGGAGCAATCCTGATGCTCCTCGGTATGGCGGGAAATCTTGCAGCCGATAAAAAGGCTACTCCCTAGGGATACGGTAGACTCCATCCGTTTCCTGCACAAAACCTTCGGTGCAAAGCTGGGAAAGGCAATATTCGATGCGTTCTCCCGTAAAATGGGCAAGGATGCGCATCAGCTCGTCGCTCGACTTCGCACCGGTGTCGGAGAGCAGATGAATGATCTGTCCCCTCAACTGTCGGTTCGACTGCTCGAAACGACCTTGCTTGGCGTAATGGGCGCTTCGTACATTTGCATTGGGCAGCAACTGCTTCAGTAACACCCCGTAGTCCATCAAGGCATAGTACCACTGCCGGTAGTCATCCACCCCCTCGAGCAGGAGGGCAAGCAACGATTCCAATTCCTTGTCCTTCACCTGTTCTCGGTCACTGAAAAAACACGTCAACAGGACACGCCTGATATTGGTTTCCAGATAGATGGCTTGTTTCTGGTAGGAGAAGGCCAGAATGGCCGCACTGGTCGACTTCCCCACCCCGGGAAGCGAAGCAATAAGCTCGGGATCAGACGGGATGGTCCATCCCCAAGCTTCGGTCATCTTGGCACTCTTTCTCAGGTTCAATGCCCTCCGGTTGTAGCCAAGTCCCTTCCAATGAAACAACAGTTCATCCAACGGGGCACCTGCCAGATCCCTGAAAGTCGGCCATAGGGAAAGGAACAATGCATACTTTGGAGCAACCCGATTGGTCTGGGTCTGCTGGAGCATGACCTCCGAGAGGAGGATGTGATAGGGGTCGTTCGTTTCCCGCCAGGCAAATTTACGTCCGTACCGTGCATAGAAATTCAGGATCCTTGTCCTAAAGTCTTGCAGGGAAGCAGGATCGACTGTGAAAGGAGGCCAAAGATACGAGGAAGCTTCTTCTGCGGACAGCTGGGGAAACGATGTCATTTCTTGTCGCCGAAGTTCTCAGGGAGGATGAAATCGCCCTTATGATAATCCTGCGTCGCCTCGGCATCCTCTGCTTCAGCCATATGCTGGGCGGAAGGGTGTTCCCCACGTTTGAGCTTTTCCTGCTTACGCAGATACCGCTCCAAGGCGCGTTGCTTGGTTGTTTCCCGTTGATAACTCTTCCCGCTGCTGATGAGAATGGCAATGGGCCTGAGACTTTTGATATTCGCACACAGAATCTGCAACACACTGGTCAAGGGAACAGAGATGAACATGCCCGGGAGGCCCCAGATGTATCCCCAGAGCGATAGGGAAACCAGGATGACGAACGGCGAAAGATTGAGCTGACCACCTTGCAGGCGTGGATCAATGATGTTCCCCAGAATCATCTGGGTGCTGATCGTAAGAATCGCCACATACATGACATTCGTCCAATCGGGGGCGAATTGAATCAAGGCCATGAGAATGGTCAGCGTCGTAATGATGACTGATCCGATGCTTGGGATGAAATTGAAAATGAAGGCCAGCACTCCCCAGAGGGCGGGAAGATCCAACCCGGTGACCACTGCAGTCAGGAAGAAGAACACACCGGTCAACGCACTGATCACTGCCTTGAGCAGCAGATATTTGGAAATCTGCCGGGTAATGCGTTCAAACATCACGGCAATCTTCATTCCTTTGCTCTTGGGAACCGCTGCAAGCAATTTTGGTATGACACTCTGGCGTTCCAACAGGAGGAAGAGGAAGAAAATGTAGACCAGCATGGCCACCTTGGTGATGGAAAGGAATTTATTGGAAACGGAAGTCAGGCTGCTGATCGCCAGACTGGACCAATTCACGGGAAGAACCGAGAGGAAGGATGTCCCAGCAGGAATCTCAACAAAGGTTGAGATACGCGAGGAAAGCAACCGGTCCAAGGAGGCCACCTTCTCGGCATAGAAAGGGATCAGGCGCACCAAAGTATCGGCGGTCATGATCACAAACCACCCGGCAGCCACGAAGATGAAAAGCAAAAGCGCCATGACGAACGTCACTGAGATGAGCTTGGGAATATGGAATTTATCCAGACGACGCAACAGAGGATTGAACAACAGAAAGCAGAAAAAGGAGAGCACCAAGGGAATCATCACATCCTTGGAGAGCTTCAATGCTCCCAATACTGCCAAGGAAACCAAAACACCAAGGAAAATCTGTGAATATCTGGTACTGCTGGACTGAGTTTCTGCCATGGGACAACTATAGACCAGCTTGGAAAAAGCTTCAATATCTGATACTACTGGAACCATGGATCAACAAGCCAATCTAGAACGGATTCAAATAGTACTGGTGGATACGCAGGACGGGGCCAACATAGGCTCTACATGCAGGGCGATGAAAACCATGGGGATAACCCGTCTGGTCTTGGTGGGGGACCGGACGTATGATGAAAACCGGGTGCGAACACTTGCTTTACATGCCCGCGATGTCTGGGAAAACGCCAAACGATATCTGACGCTCAAGGAGGCCTTGGCTGACAGCGTGCTGTCGGTTGCAGCAACCAGAAGACGGGGGAAATTCCGAAAACAGAGTTCGCTGCATCCCAGTCAACTGGCACAAACCATCCAGACAACTGGAGATGGATTGGTGAGCATTGTATTCGGTCGGGAATCGGATGGACTTACCGATGATGAAGTCGCCACCTGTGCACAGGTGGTTACCATTCCTACCAGCGACAAATTCCCTTCCCTCAATCTCTCCCAAGCCGTCCAGATCATCACCTACACCTTGTTCGATACACTCAAGCCGTATCCCGTACAAGCGAATCCGGTGACGCAACAACGATGTGAGACAGCTGCCTTGAAAGCGAGCGACGCCTTGGATGGCATCGGGTATTTCAAACTCGATCAGGAGAAACTCTGGACCTTCCGCTTTCTCAGGGATGTATTCGTCCGTTCAGCCCTGACGGAAAGCGAACTGCAAAAAATGGAAAAAGTGTTTGTAAAAATGGCCAGGATCAAGGCCCATAAGGAGTTGGAAAGCGATGTTTAAGTCCTTCTTCGATCCCATGCCCCGGGTGGTTGCACACCGCGGCGACAGCGCCCACTTTCCGGAAAACACTCTCCCTGCGTTCGAAAGCGCCTGCACCATGGGGGTGGATGTCATCGAAACCGATGTACACCTCAGCAAGGATGGGGTGCTGGTCATCTGGCATGACCCGACGCTCGAGCGAAACACCAACGGCAAGGGAAGCATCGAGGAGCATACCCTTTCCGAGTTGAAGACACTCGATGCCGGCTATACATTCACTACCGACGGGGGAAAGACCTTTCCTTTCCGCGGCAAGGGAGTACAGCTGTGCACGTTGGAGGAAGCGCTGCAACGATGCCCTGCCCAATGCTTCAATGTGGACCTGAAAAGCAAAAACCCTGCCATCGTCGATGCATTCATCCAGGTGATCAAAGCCGAACATGCCACCCGCCGAGTAGTGGCAGCCTCGTTCCATCTCTCCAATCTGAAACTTTTGAGAAAGAAGGAACCGCAGATTCAGACCAGCATCACCACGCTGGAAGTGCTTGCCCTCCTTGCCCTGCAGAAACTGCACGTGCTTCCGGCACGGCAAACCAAACGAAGCAGTGTCATTTTCCAGATTCCGGTCCGTCAATGGGGAATCGAAGTGGTAAGCCCTGCATTCGTGCGTCTCATGCATGCACGAAAAGCCATCATCCAGGTGTGGACGATCAACGATGAGCAGGAGATGCGTCGGTTGTTTACCATGGGGGTCGACTCGGTGATGACCGACAAGCCCGCCTTGGCCATCAAGGTTGCCGAAGAACTCGGACTACGAACAAAGTCATAATCCAATAGACAACGAGAAGAAGGAGAAGAGATAATTTTGGAAGCATCCAACGTGTATTACACGAATCTACGCTGTTTCAACGGGGATTCCCGTCTGGATAAACTCGAGCGACTCATCAAGCGGGCTGGCATTGAATCCATCGATTTCAAAAACAAGTTCACCGCCATCAAGATGCATTTCGGGGAACCGGGGAATCTTGCATTCCTCAGACCGAACTATGCGGCCACGGTGGTGGATATCGTCAAGGAGCTGGGAGGACGTCCCTTCCTGACCGATTGCAATACGTTGTACGTAGGCGGACGAAAACACGCTTTGGATCATCTGGACAGTGCATACCGCAATGGGTTCATGCCCTATGCCACCGGTTGCCATGTGATCATCGCCGATGGTCTGAAGGGTACCGATGAGGTGCTGGTCCCCGTTCACAACGGGGAATATGTCAAGGAAGCCAAGGTGGGACGTGCCCTCATGGATGCCGACATCCTCATCAGCCTGACCCATTTCAAAGGCCATGAAGCCACGGGTTTCGGGGGAGCTTTGAAGAACATAGGTATGGGAGGCGGTTCGCGTGCAGGCAAGATGGAGATGCATTGCGACGGCAAGCCCCAGGTCGATCAGGAGCTGTGCATCGGCTGCTCCAACTGTGTCGATATCTGCGCGCATGACGCCCCGCATATCACCGACGGGCTGTCGTGGATCAACCAGGATGCCTGTGTGGGGTGCGGACGATGCATCGGGGTATGCCCCACGGATGCTATTTCCAACAATGACAGCAGTTCCAATGACAAACTGAATTGCAAGGTAGCCGAGTACACCCAAGCAATCTGCCAAGGACGGCCCACATTTCACATCAGCATTGTCATCGAAGTCTCTCCGAACTGCGACTGCCATAGTGAGAATGATGCAGCCATCGTACCGGATGTTGGTTTCTTCGCCTCGTTCGATCCCGTAGCCTTGGACCAAGCCTGTGTCGATGCTGTGAACAAGATGCCCATCATTCCTTCGGCTAAACTCGGCGATGCAGCTTGCACCCATCATGACCATCTGATGGACAGTCATCCGACCACTGACTGGCGGGTGGGATTGCAGCATGCAGAGAAACTGGGGTTGGGTACGACCAACTACAAGTTGATCGAAGTACAGTAGACGAAAGAGCAGAAAAGACCGGCTCGGAAATCCGAGCCGGTTTCAATTGGAAGCTTGATTACTGCAACATGGCAGCCACCCCAAGGTTGCTGCCTTCAATATCCTTGAAGTATTTGTAGGTATCGACCTTCAGTTCGCCACAGGCTGCCTCGTCACATACGATGATGGCCTTCGGATGCAACTGCAGTGCACTGCAGGTCCAACTCTGGCTCACGCCACCCTCGATGGTCGCCTGCAAGGCCCTGGCTTTTGCATGCCCGTTCACCAGCACCATCACCTCGCGGCTGTCCGTCACCGTCTTTACCCCGACAGTCAATGCCTGGGAAGGAACCTTGTTCAGGTCGTAATCGAAGAACCGACTGTTCATGACCTTGGTATCATAGGTCAGGCTTTTCACGCGGGTTCTGCTGTTCAAACTGGAAAAGGGTTCATTGAAGGCAATGTGTCCATCCGATCCGATACCACCCAAGAAGAGCTCGATCCCGCCGTAGGATGCAATCGCCTGTTCATACGCTGCGCATTCGCCCTGCAGATCATCGGCCATACCGTTGAGGATGTGCACGTTTTCCGCCTTGATGTCGATGTGGTCGAAGAAATTCTTCCACATGAACGTGTAATAGCTCTGCTCGTGATCACGCTGAAGGCCCACATACTCATCCATGTTGAAGGTGACGACATCTGCGAAGGATACGTAGCCCTCCTTGTTGAGTCTGATCAACTCGGCATAGGTCCCCAATGGGGAAGAACCGGTGGGAAGCCCTAGGACAAACGGGCGATCCTTGCTCGGATTGAAGGCTTTGATGCGGTTGGCAATATATCGTGCCGCCCAAAGGGACAGGTTCTCGTAATCGTTTTGAATGATGACTCGCATTGCTCTCTCCTTGTCGTTCCATCATAAACGGAAAGACGCAAGTCTACAACAGCTAACGAACCTGCTCGATGATCCCCCCGCAAAGAATCCTCTCGTTTTCATAGAGAACCAAAGATTGTCCCGAGGTGGCGGCTTTCACCCCGGCGGGAAACACGGCGGTGATGGATCCATCCTCGTTCTGGAATGCAGTGGCTTCACTGGGAAGACCGGTCGAGCGAATCTTTGCTTGTACGGAACGTTCTCCCTCAAGATGATCGACAGCCGACCACACCACATCCGAGGCAGTCACCGTGGTCTGCAGGGTATCCTCAACAAACCCCACGACAACCTCATTGGTGTCTGCTCTGAGTTCCAGCACATACAGCGGACGTTCAGCTGCGATTCCCAATCCTTTGCGTTGTCCGATGGTGTAGTGCCAGATACCTGCATGCTCGCCGAGCACTTCCCCTGCTTGGTTGACGATCTTGCCTTTCCGATCCTCTATCTCCAATAAGTCGGTATAGGAACCATCATAGAAATCCTGGCTCTCTTCCTGATACACAGCATGGAAACCTTGTTCGACATCAATGGCACGAACCTGCTGCTTGGTCATTTCTCCCAGCGGGAAAAGCGTACCGGCAAGCTGCTCCTGATTCAGGCGATAGAGGAAATACGACTGGTCTTTTTTCCGGTCAACCGCCCTCGCGATCGAATAGCGTCCCTGCTGTTCCACAATCCGTGCATAATGGCCGGTAGCAAATTTGTCGAACTCCAGCCCGCTCTGCCGTGCATACTCGACCATCGCCCCGAATTTGATCTTTGCATTGCACCATACACAGGGGTTGGGCGTCCTGCCATCCATATACTCGGATTTGAAATTTGCCAATACCACATCCTCGAACACATCACTGAGTTCCAGCACTTGATGCGGAATCCCGATTTTCTCACAAATCTTTTGGATGGCAAGGATATCCTCACGCTTATCGGGTGCAAAGCAACTGGTGGAATGCTCAGGGCGTACCAGATGGGCACGTTTGCTCCAGATGGTCATGGTGACACCCATCACATCATGTCCCATTTGTTTGAGCAGATATGCCGCCACGGAGGAATCGATGCCTCCACTCATTCCAACCAATACCTTCATCACCCCTCCCGAATACGTGCAATTTACGTGCAATAACAATGAAACCGTCTTGGAATCCAAGACGGTTTCAACAAGCGAGAGTGACGGGACTCGAACCCGCGATCTACGGCGTGACAGGCCGTCGCGATAACCAGCTTCGCTACACCCTCGTAGCAAGTAGGAAGCTACACTATCCAATTAGTTTTGTCAACAACCCTTGCTGGAATTTGTCAGTTTTTCAGCGAAGACCCGAAAGTTGGAAGCAGGGGGAATGGCGACGCGCTGAGTCTCTTCAAAAGTCTGGAATATCAATGACTGCACCTCAACCTTGTACTGTCTGACAACTGGACAATTTGCAAACCAAGGGTAGCCGCCGGTACCGGTAGCTCGGTAATTGTTCATCACCAAGGCCAAGGTACGGTCGGCCTCGGAAAGCAAGTCAAACTGCTTGTAACGCAACCTCACCACCCGCTCACCCACTTTTTTGCCCACATCAAACCAGTACTCCAGGTTTTGGTAATAGTCATAGTTGTAATGCTCAACCTTGGGATGCAGGAATCGATCGCTGATGACGATCGACCCTTCCTTCAGGGAAAAATACGAAGCACATCGTTCCAAGGCCGATTTCAGAACCGTTGCACGGACCTCGATGACCACCAAGGTATTGGGAAAAGGATAGGCGGCTACCACATCACCTGCTTTCACCACAGGCCCAAGGCTCCGAGGGGCGTTGAACAACGAGACACAGGAAATATCAGCCTTGGTATACTCCAACTGGACCTGATTGAAAAAGTCTGCAAGCCGGGAGCCGTGTATGGCACTTTCCAGTTTGCCGATATCCTCAAATACCTCTTCGGTTTCCCCGATCTTCGTAGCCAGATAGGCGAACACCCTTTCCTGCAGATCCAGATGCATGGTTTTGACCACCTCAAGACTCGGATGGTCATACACCTTCCCTTCCCCTGCCTTGAGGATTCGTGCATCAACACCTTCCTTGGAGCAAGCCAATCGGGCATAGTGGTAGGCATTGCTGCCACATTGCAGCGAAAGGGTCCGGCCTAGGGAAAACGGCTGTACGATGGCGTGCTGATGGGCGGTCAATAACACATCAAATCCTATCTGCGCCAAAGCATCAGAACGATTCTCCTGATAGGCATAAGAAGCGGAAATATCGTCGTATCCGCCATGGTAGACACAAATCGTGTAATCACAATGCAAAGCAACCAGCTGGGCGAAAGCCTTGGCGGCAGACTCCACACTGTCAAGTACGCGAAGGCTTCCCAGATTCCGCTTCTCTTCCCAGACGTTGACAAAATCCGTGACCACCCCGACTACTCCGATTCTTATCCCGTCGCTGCCGACATACAGGTAGTGCGGTGCAATCTGGATTTCACCGCTGGTATCAACAAGATTTGCACAGACCAAGGTTGCATCCAATGCAGAAACGAATCGTTTGAATACAACGTCGGAGAAATTGAAGTCATGATTGCCCGGAACGAAGACTTTCACCCCGGCAGCATTCATGGCTTCGGCTTGGATGAAGAAGGGAAAACCCTGCTTGGAGAGCTCACGCGCTAGCGGAGAACCCTGCAACACATCCCCTCCGTCAATGACCAATGAACCAGGTTCGAAATGTCGGGCAAGTTCAAAATACCCCGCATGGGAGGAACCTTGATGGATGTAATCCGTGTCATACAGATAACTGTGGGTATCACTGGTATAATAAATATCGGCCACACCTACCCCCTGATCAAACGGGTGCGAAGCTTGTTGGAAAACCATTCCACGAAGAGTACAAGGATGATCAACCCGACCAAAATGGCACCGGCGTCACTCCAACGGTAACTGGACATGGCGAAGATCAACGGAGAGCCTATTCCCCCGGCCCCCACCAGCCCAAGTACGGTGGCATCCCTGAGGTTCATGTCAAAGCGATAAATCAACGTGGAAAGAAAGGATGGCATGAGCTGGGCCATGATCCCATACCGAATTTTCTGGAACAAAGTGCATCCGGCGCTGTCCAGGCTTTCAAGAATGCCCTTATCCAAGTCCTCGATGGACTCGATGAACATCTTCGACACCATTCCCACCGAGGTAAGCGACATCGTCAACAAGCCGGCAAACGGTCCCGGCCCGGTCACCATGATGAACATCAATCCATAGACAAAGGCGGGAATCGTACGTACCGCCATGATGAAGATCCTTCCCAGAATCGCAATATATGCAGGCACGATATTGGAAGCCGAAAGGAACGAGAGGGGCACTGCGATCACAGCTCCCACCAAGGTGCCCAGGAAAGCGATGGCCATGGTTTCGAGAAGCAGGTAGGCAACGCCCTTGTCGGTGAAGTTGAACAACAAGGAAGGGTTCGGCGTCACCAAGCCTTTGAAAATGCCCTTTGCAATGGAAAGACCCGAAGATCCTCCGGTATTCGTTTGGATTGCACTCATCGACCATGCAAGGGCGATGCAAACAATCAATGCTGCTGCCAGCTGTTTTCTCCAATACTTCGGCTCGGCCGACAGGGTTTCAGCTACGGTCAATTGCATCATGTTCCTCCTAGACCAACTTGCTGCGTAGATACTGACTGAGCCATTCGATGCAGGCAACACTCACAAACAGGGCGACGAGAATCATCCCTACCCGGTCGTATTCTCTCCAACCGATCTTCTCATTGAGAATAAGTCCCAAGCCACCGGCTCCGACATACCCGAGAATGGACGCATACCGTACATTTCCTTCAAAACAGAAGAGCACGGTGGACAGGTATGATGGCAGAACTTGTGGAACGATTGCATATCGGATTGCACTGATCTTCTGGCAACCCATGGCTTCCAGCGCCTCGAAGGAGAGCATGGAACACGTTTCGATCGATTCATACAATATTTTCCCGCAATAGGCGAACGTAAAGACCGCGATGGCGACGGTTCCTGCAAGGGTCCCCAGCCCGAACAGGTAGGTTGCGATCAAGGCGGCAACCAAAGTGGGAAGCGTCCGCACCACGGATAAGAACAATTTGAAAAAAGTGGTGACTGCTTTTGCCTGTACCAGATTCGTACTGCTCAAGACGGCAAAGGGAATACAGGCCAAGGCACCGATGAACGAACCAAGCAGGCTCATCTTGATGGTATCCCACAACGGTTGCCATACTGCGTGCATATAGGAAAAATCGGGAGGAATCATGTCATAGAGCATGACAAAGAAAAAACGCATCCGTTTGACCATGACCGAAAGGCTGAAGCCCGTCAATTTGATGGAAACCAAGGTGCACAGAAGGAAAATGACCCAGATCAACGCAGTTTTGCTGCGTTTTTCCTGGATGGTTTTCCCCGATGCCAGATGGTATTCCACCGGTTTGAACACTGCATCATACAGCTTCATCGCTACGCTCCCCATAGATTGTTTCCAACACGGCATCGTCGACCCGATCAGCCGGCCCGTCGTACACGATTTGCCCTGCCTTGATCCCGATCACCCGATCTGCATAGGCAAGAGCCAGTTCGACATGATGGATATTGATGATCACCGTGATGCCCAGTTCCTTGTTGATCCGCTTGAAATCGTCCATGACCTGGCGTGCTGTCACCGGGTCGAGGGCTGCAACCGGCTCGTCAGCCAAGATGATGGAGGGATTCTGTGCAAGGGTACGGGCAAGTGCCACCCGTTGCTGCTGTCCTCCTGAGAGCTGGTCCACCCGGGTGTACGCTTTTTCCAGGATGCCCACCTTGTCCAAGGCTTCAAGGGCCTTGAGCTTTCGATCCCGTGGAAATACTCCAAGAATTCTCCGCCACAGGCTGAGATCGGGTACGAAGGAAGTCAAAACATTCTTGATGACCGTGGTTCTGGTGACCAAGTTGAAACTCTGGAAAATCATACCGATCGACCGTCGCAGTTTCCTCAGTTGCCGACCTTCCAACGTACTGACATCCACATCGTTTACCAACAACTTCCCGCTGCTGATCGGATGCATCTTGTTGATCGACCGGATCAAGGTGGATTTCCCTGCTCCAGAGCGTCCGATGACGGCTACAAATTCACCATCCTGTACTGACAGAGAAATATCCTTCAACCCAACGGTACCGTTTGGATAGACTTTATTGACGTTCTCAAATACAAACACTTGCATCCCCCAGCACGAACTTTTCCAAAGGAGGATACCATAAGCGTATCCCCTTTTGGAAAAGGGGCATGAAACCATGCCCCGATGACAGCCTTATTTTGAAAGTCCTTTCAAGATGGCCTGTGCCTTCCGTTCATTGTCATAATCGGAAGAGACTGCCTTCTGGTAGCCGGTATGGCTGTAGACGGCGATGACTTTTCTCCCTTCCTCGGTCTGATTGAGATTCATGAACGCAGTCTGCAATGCTGCGATGAATTCATTTGTCATCTTCTCACTGGTCTTCGACACGGATACTGTATCGTTGTAGATCATCGGAGTGACCCCGATCACATCGGTCTCATCCCAGATGGAGGCCTTTCTTCCATACGTATCCATCCACTTGGATTCCTGATCCCGTCTGGCATCGGCATAGGTGACCAACACATCGACCTGACCGGCTGCAAGGCGTGCGAACGCGGAACCATAGCTGTCGGACTGTACGGCATGCGCAAGATCTCCAATGGTTTTTCCATTGTAGTTGTCCATCAGCCAAAGGGTGGGATATACGTATCCTGCAGGACTGGTGGAAGACATGACCGACCAATTCGCACTGTTCAGGTCATCCCAAGTCAACTTCTGGCCGGCATTCACTTTAGCGCTCAGTTCCTTGCCCTTGGCGGACGGACCTGCGATAAGCAAGGCACGGTAACCGATGGCCTGCGTCTTTGCAGCGGTGATCGGTTCATGGGAATTCCAGTCGACAGGATTGCTGCTGTCCACACTCAGACCGTCACGGGTGGCGGTGAGAATGACCTGACATCCATCCTCATAGAGCAGATAGGTATTTGCAGGGATCAGACCGACATCAGCTGTCCCGGCGGACAAAGCCACGCCGACTGCCTCATAGGTGGTTCCCACGGTGATATCCACCTTCTTGACTGTATAACCGCTTTTGGCAAGCTCTTCGATCAACAGTTTTTTCAAAGGTTCGGTTACCGTGATAATCTCAGCAGGTTCGCGGCTGGGCACATAGTAGACACGCAGGGTATCGATGGTTTTGCTGTCCGTAGCTTCCTTCGCTCCTTGGGCAAACAGACCGGCAACACTCAACAAGAGAATCAACAGGACCAGGAATGACTTCTTCACTTCGTTTCTCCTTCAAATTTCGGTATCAATTTTGCCGGGACGGTAATACTGAATACAGTATCCCGCTCCCCGCTCATTCGCTCGATCAACAGCTTCACGGCTGTATGGAATACGGCATCGGAAAATATCTGGAGGGTTGCATAGGGGTATTCGTACGGTACAACTGGGCTTTCCATATCCTGATACACCACGACTTCGCACTCAGAACCAATCTCCTTCAACCCCCGCAATGCGCCTTCAGCGAAAGCGCAATCACTGATGAGCATGGCCCGAGGGATATGCTTAGCTGTTTTTACCAAGAAATAGCCGGACATCGCATCCATCGTTCCAATGACGAAATTCCTTTGCTGATATACCGAGTGTTCCTGCAGCAATTTCTTGAAATACTGGAGACGCCGCTGCCCTATGACTGCATCACCTTCCTGATGGATGCCTCCGAAATAGCCGATGTCCTCGATGCCTTTCGCCAGGAAATAGGAAAGCACCTGTTCCTCGGCATTGTCGTAGTCCATGATGATTCGATCGTATTTATATTCGCACTGCTGGCTGTTGATGAGCAACAGATGGGTACAGTTCCGGGAAAACCCATTGAGCTGTTCCTCTGCAAAATCACCGAGCACAATCAACCCATCAAATTTCTGGGTTTCCGTATAGTAAGACAACTGGACATCGAATTTGGCAGACAGCCGCTCAAGCCTTGCGAAGAAAGCCTGTTCGTATCCGCTTTTGGCAATGGGGGCACAGGTGAAGGCAATGGTATACCTGTGTTGATTACGCAACCTTTGGGGAACATATCCCACTTCTTGTGCGGTCTGTAGGACTGCATTGCGTACAGACTGCGTTACTTTCAAGGTTGTATCTTCATTCAAGATACGGGAAACCGTACCCAACGAAACGTTACAACGCTCTGCGATATCCTTGAGTGTAGCCATACCACTTCCTTTGCTATAGATTTGCATGAGTTTACCGGGATGTCAATTTACTTTAGTAAAATTCACTAAAATTTCATACGTTGCGAAAAGACGAAAAAAAATCCCTCATCCGAACAACCGGACAAGGGACCTACGAGAGTGACGGGACTCGAACCCGCGATCTACGGCGTGACAGGCCGTCGCGATAACCAGCTTCGCTACACCCTCAAAAAAAGACTCTTGGAAACTACACGATACCGAGGGTTTTGTCAACTGGGGTATCAGTTGCGTTCCTCCAAAGCCTTCCGTATACTGCAGCCAAGGAGATTTCCATGCAAACATCCATCCTGTTGTTCTTTCTTTCCATCGCAAACCCGTTCCTCGATGCGTTCGCCAATCTTGCTTCGATCATCGGCGAACAGACGGTGGTCATTGCCATCATTCTCTACATCTTTTGGAACTATGATAAAAAGAAGGGATTCAGTCTGTTCTCCTCGGTCCTGCTTGCCGTCCTTTCCATGGGGATCCTCAAGGCATTGGTTCGCTCTCCCCGTCCCTTCCAGGTGCTGGATTCCATCCAAGGCAAACGGCTGCAGACGGCAACCGGATATTCCTTTCCCAGCGGACATACCACGACCGGGGCTTCCTTCTACACCGCATTGGCCCTTGTATTCCAAAAGAAATGGCTCAGCATCACCTGTGCTGTGCTGATGACCTTGGTGGGCCTGAGCAGGCTCTATCTCGGAGTGCATTGGCCCATCGACGTCTTCGGCGGGTTATTACTCGGTGTTTCGGTAAGCTTTTTCTTCCACCGGTATCTTGATTCACTCTATGATGACCAGAATCGAAGGATACGGTTTGCCTTGTGGTTCGGAACCATCAGTTTCGTATCCGCTTTGGTCATCAGCATCCTGCTCAACCTATCCCTCATCGATGAGGTGGCATTCACCGATCTGTTGAAAGTCCTTGCCCTTGGCGGCGGCGGATACCTCGGCTTCGCCTTGGAGAATCTGAAGGTCCAGTTTTCAACCAAAGCGACCATCGGCAAACAGATCGCCCGGTATCTGCTCGGCTTGGCGGTGGTTCTTCTGATCATGGCCGCAAAAGCGGTTATTCCAGAATCACTGTACGCTGTCGGCTCGTTCGTACGCTATACATTGGTGGGACTATGGGCGACCGGCCTGTATCCGCTTATAGGAAAAAGTCTGCATCTTTTCTCTGATGCTCAATGACCTTTGGTTCTATGCCCTTGATGATCAGGAATTTTCGTAAGTCAAGCATCTCATTGAGGTGACCATAGCAGAGCTTGTGCATCATCTTGCCGCACATGATCGCATCATCAAGGGCATAATGTGCTTGGTATTCCATGCCGAAATAGTCGACCAAGTACGAAAGTTTATAACTGAGCATCTTCGGCCAGACTTTCCGGGCGATGGTGAGAGTGCACAGGTAATGCATTTCCCTGGCTTCCACATCATACGCTTGGAAACATCCCTTGAGCACCCCCATGTCAAACACGGCATTGTGGGCGACCAACAGGTCACGACCGATAAAATCCCGCATAGCCGGCCAGATTTGGTCGAACTCGGGGGCTGCAAGGCACTGGTCATCCTTCAGCTGATGCACTGCGGTCATTGCAGGGTCGAAATAGGGATGCTTGGGATGGATCAGACTGTAGTAGGTATCCAAGAGCGTCCCTTCCTCATCAAACCGGGCCAAGGCTACGGAACAAGCCCCGCCGTCATAGCTGTTCGCCGTTTCAAAATCTATTGCAACATAATTCACGATTGTTTTCCCAACATGATGGAAAGAATGGTCTTATCGGTTTCCTCCATTCCTTCATGACTGATTCTGGAGAGAAAATCCATGCTCTCCCTACTCGTTTTTCCCACGATACCGCTTTCGTTTCCCGGACTGTACCCGCGAAAAGCCAGCTTGCAGGCGAGATTCGCAGCTTCCACACAACTATAAATCTTCAGGGCGCACGTCATCTTCGCCCCATCACAAATGATCCCGGTGAGATTACCCACCATGGTGTTGAACGCCCGGTCCATTTCCTCCAGCGTTCCATCCAGTAGATACACCAAGGCACAGGCGGTCGCAATGGAGGCCGTAAACGCACCGCACAGTGCACTGAGCCGATTCTTGCGTGCCGTGAGGGACAATCCCACAAGCTGGCTGAGCAACAAGGCCCGGCCGAGTTTGTCATCATCAGATTGCAGATATTCCCCCATCACCGCAATCGGCACCGTCAACGTTATTCCTTGGTTGCCGCTGCCGCTGTTGATGATGACCGGCATCGGACAGCCGTCCATTCTGGCGTCACTGGCAGCTGCAGCCATCGCCGCTCCAAGGCTGAACGCCTGGTCAAGTGTTTTCGGTTCGCTTCCGATCGCCTCACTGGCTATACGGCCAACGTTCAAGCCATACTGATGGTCCAGTGCATGCCTGGCAATGGCCAGATTCGTCTGTTTGGCTTGCAGCACCAAATCCAAGGCTTCCTGCGGAGCCTGCTCCACATAGGCTAGCAGCTGGGCCAAGGAGGCGGACCCCAAAGTCCGTTCATCTTCGGTATCCAAAGCTGTTCCGCAAGCCTCGACAGCCAAATTCAGGAGTACCTGCCCATCCTTCTCCAGATAGCTGAACCGATCATGCTCACCGCTGATCACCGCAACCGCCTGCGCATCCAGATGACGGGCCACCACTTTTATATAGAGCGCTGGTACATTACTCTGGATCGTCAGGGATACGGGCATCGAGCGGGCATGGTCGATCTGCTCGGCGGTGAGCTCGCTGAGGATGCTCAATCCTTTCTCTACATGAGAGCCGCAGGCACCAAGGGCGACCGCTGCCTGGATGCCCTTCAAGGAACAGTTCGGAAGCCCGACACCCATGGCATTCTTTACCATGTCGCGGCTGGTGATTACCTCAAGGGAAGTCGGAAGCATCCCCAAGAGTTCTGCAGCTTTCGCTCCGGCAAGCGCAGAAGCGGCCGGCTCCGTACAGCCCATGGCTTGTCGAAGTTCCTTTTCCAAGATAGCAAGGTAGGTATCCATAGAAGGACTATACCATTGTCACAATGCTCTTTCCAAGCCGAATATTCAGGAAATTCAACGAGGAACGTCGGCGATGAAGAGCAGGCCCTCCACTTCCAGGGTATAGGAGGGAAGACTCGCCGCCACCACGTGACAACTGCCCTTCTTCAATTCCCTGGTTTCCTGATCCGATATGAAGGTGACCTTTCCCTCGGTGACAAAGAGCAATTCAATGCTGAGCCTGTCGTGGATCTCGTACTTTCCCGGTTTAAGTACCATCAGATGAAATTCCTCGGTCGGCGTCAAAAGATGCAATCTTCCCGAGCTGCCTGTCAATGTGGGAACTTTCTCTACTTCCTTCCCTTTGATCTCCAGGATATTCAAGAGTTCCTTGACATCGACTTTCTTATTCGTCAATCCACCCCGAAGCACATTGTCCGAGGCACTCATCAATTCGATGCCGTTGCCCAATACATAGGCATGCAGGGTTCTGGGCTCGAGGTACAACGCTTCACCTGGTGCTAGATGCTTTACATTCAGGAAGAACGGAGCGAACAATCCTGGATCATGGGGAAATGCGGAGGCACAGGAAAGAGCAATCCCCTTGCTTTCCAAGAACCGGCCGTCCCCGGATGCGAACGGCAATTCTTCATGAGCTTTGAGGGAAGCCAGATACTCATCGATCAGGATGACGAGCTCTTCCTTTTTCATGGTATAGAGCTGCTCGAAGAAGCGGGCAAGCAAGCCATCGGGATCCTGAGCACTTTCCTCCAGATAGGAAAAATGTGCGGCGAACCCATCGGGGATCACCAGCTTTAGGGAAGGAATTATGTGTTCAAGTGGCTGGAAACCACACATGGCCGTAATGGGAGTCAGGGCATAGATGACCTCCGCCTTCCGGTTCGGGTCCTTGTAGTTCCACAAGTCCTTGGCAACACGGGTGCGCAGGTATTCCTCATGCTTCCAGCCTTCCTCCGCCTGCGCTTTGGTGGGATGGACTTGGATGGAAAGGGGGCGTTCAATCGCCAGGACTTTGAGCAACAAGGGCAATTGGTCGGAGAAGCAATCAAGGTGATCCTGGCCGAACCAATGCAAGCTGTCCTTTTTCAGAAAGGACGAAAGGCTCTCCCCGGTTTCGAGTACCACTGCATCACCACTGGGATGGGTCCCGAACCAAAGTTCAGCTTTGCTGGTACCATCCTCGGGCAAACCAAGTAGCGAAGGAATGAATGAGGAGTTGCCCCAGTCATACGCTTTGATATGTCCCTGAATTTGCACTATGTCCATATCGTCCTCCACGAAACCAGTATAGAAGGCTTGGCTCGGCTGGGCAAGGGAAAGCCAGCCAAGCCTTGCCATTCGGCGTGGTTACTTGGTGTACAGACGGGGAAGCACGATCATAGCCACGGTAAAACAGGCCAACGTGAAGATCCAGGCAACAAATACATTCAAAAACAGACCACCGAAAATGAATCCGACCAAGGCACACAGTGCAGCGGTGATCGCATACGGCATTTGGGTAGCTACGTGCTCGAGGTGAGGACATCCGGCACCAGTGGAAGACAGAATGGTGGTGTCACTGATCGGGGATGCATGATCGCCAAAGACCGATCCACCCAGAACGGCACTGACGCTGATCATTGCGGCATTGAGCAAACCACCTTCTGCAAGGCCGTTGGCTTGACCGAGGCCGACTGCGATCGGCATGACGATCGGGATCATGATGGCGAAGGTCCCCCAACTGGTACCTGTTGAGAAAGAGATCAGTGCGGAGAGTGCGAAGGCGATGACGGGAACCAAGGAAATGGGGAATCCACCGCCGACCACCACTTCACTCAGGTAGGAAGCGAGACCGAGGCCGCCGTCTTCCGGACTGCTCTTGATGACGGTCCCGATGGTCCATGCCATGGTTAGGATGATCAGGGCGGGAACCATCGACTTGATACCATCCCCGATAGCTTCGCTGGCAGCCTTGATCGTGAACAACTTGCGAGCCGTATAATAGATGTAGGTGATCACCAAGGTGAAGATGACTGCATAAAACAAGGCCATCGAGGCATCGGTATTATTGAATGCATCCCCCAAGGACATGGAAGAGGCGGCCTGTCCCAGCGTCATGATCGACTCCCCGTCGATCGTGGACAGGTAGGTAGTGATGGGGAACAGCAACACGGAAGAAATGATGAGGACCAAGATGGGGAACAGCATGTCCATGGGGCGGGCTTTGGAGGCAATGGCCGCTCCATCAATTTCCACTTCACCCGGAGCTTGGCCGTATTCCTCATTGTAGAGTTTACCGGTTTCCTTCGCATAGGCGATGCTTCGGGCCATAGGGCCGAAGTTCCGTCCGGTCAAGGCGATGACCAGGACCATGATGATCGTCAGCAGAGCATAGAGGTTGTACGGCACCGAACGGATGAAGAACGTGAATTCACTGATACCCAACGTCGAGAAGCCTTCTGAGCCCTTTACAATGGACATGACGGTGATCACCCAACTGGAAATGGGCACCAGAATGCACACCGGAGCTGCCGTGGAGTCAAGAATATAAGCAAGCTGGGCACGGGTGACTTTGTTCTTGTCCGTGATCGGCCGCATGACCGTTCCTACGGCAAGACTATTGAAGTAATCGTCGATGAAGATGATCAGGCCGAAGAGCCATGACATTAAAAGGCTGCTGCGTGTGGTATGCAATTTCCGGGAAGCCCAACGACCGAATGCATGGGCACTTCCGGTTTTGCTCAGCATTCCGACCAATCCGCCAAGCAAGGCACAGAACAGGAATATGCGGATATTCCATCCATCGTTGAGGGAACCTGCAAGCAGGTCGGTCAGATTGATGATCGCAACCAAGGGATTCCCCCCTGCAACGATCAGGGTCCCTGATAGGATTCCTAGAAACAATGATACCATGACATCCTTGGTGATGAACGCAAGGGTGATGGTAAGAACAGGCGGGATGAGTCCCCAAATGCCAAAACTTGTCATGATGACCTCTCAAGTGTGTATGGATGGCCCGTATTGGGCACACGGAGTGACTATATCATGGCTTTTATGACAGAGTACAGGAAAATTTTGGCATTTCTGTAAATTTTCATACACGATGTTATTATAATAACAAACCAATAACCACTCACCCAAAAGAATACCCGCCTTTCCAGGGCGGGCATTCAAAAGCTGAGAGGACAACGACACTAACGGGAGAACAGGGAGAATCTGAGCGACAACGCATCGATGGGTTTGTCGCCGAGGCTTGCACCGTATTCTTGCGTGTAATAGGCGGCGTCGATATGGAAGACCAGAAGGTCGAAACCAACACCGAGGGATTTGTAGCCTTGGTTCAACCCAAAGCGGAAATCAAACAGGCTCAACAATCTGGCTGATAGACCAAGGCGGGTTTGTTCGAAGAACGCTCGCTTGAGATCCTCGCCTTGCAGACCGGACATCTGCATGACATCGGGTACATCCACTGCAACTACAGGTCTGATCAAGGATCCGATATCAGGAGCCCAGGTAAGGCCGGCATCCATTCTCCAAGGTACCTCGATCTTCCAATTGGCATCAATCGGGGCTGAGCTTGAATCGGTATCAGCGTCATTGGTCAAACGCTCACCAAGGACCTCCTCTGCCCAGTCATTGACCGAGTCGAAGGTACTCATGGTGTAGTTGCCGTTGAGGTTCTTGGCAACCATCGAAACAGTCAACCCAACGGGCAGGTTCACATTTACACCTGCAGAAATCGGCAACGCGTACCCGGCGATAAGCGGAGTCTCATTGAGGAATTTTGTTCCCGGGTCTGTGGTATTATCCTGCATCATGTTAATAATGGAAGATACTGTCTGAGCCTTATAATATGCCTTGTATACCGCTTGGGCAGAAACACCAAGATCGATGCTGATGGAGCCGGGAATAATATTGATCCTGAAACCAAGACCGGCGGTTGCGGCTGTGGTGACTTGCGCAATCAAATTGGTGGTCAAGGAATCAGCCCCTTCCTTATAACTCATCAATCGTTCTTGCGCTTGCACAGCGAGACCAAGACTACCAAGTGTTACAGTGGTAGAAACATCGGTTGTCAGCACATCCCCATATCCCAGCTTGATAGTTCCAAGAAATTTCTGAGCCCCACTCACCATGGAACTGTCAGTACCTTCCTGGAAATCATCGATGGCTCCACTTTCCAATATGGCCTTCGGGTTGTAAGCCGTAACGGTGACCGCAGGGAAGGAAAACTTGAAGCCTGATTTCGCCAAGTTTGCCGGGTTCATCAGAAAGCTGTCATAATACCCCCGTACTCCCAGACCGGCTCCACCCATCCCCAATACTCGGACACTGGTTCCGACAAATGATTCCCCTACTTGTTGATATACGGCATTTTCAGGGGAATAGTCTTCGACTACGCCCGCTACAAGAGGAGCCCCGATGCTAACGATTGCCAGTAAGCTTATAAATATATTTTTTACTTTCATAACGCTCCTCCCTCTTAAAGGTTATTCCACCAATCGGCATCGACCTCAGCCAACAAATCGGACAAGGCTGTATCAACATTTGTAAACTTCAAATCTGTTGGAATTGCAGTATTGATAGCTTGAAGATTGGTGATGATTTTTTGGAAATAGGCCAATGAACGAGTAGCTTTATACGCATCCATGGAAGTCTCGTTGTAGGGGAAAGTAATTGTATCAGGCAGGGTCAGGGAACTCAATGCAGGAGTGCCTTCTTCAACCACTATACCCAAACTAGGATTTGCATCTAGGAATGCTTCAATGATTTCGTTCGGCTTTTGTGAGCCACTCATATCATTTGCATCCCAATATGCTTGATGTTCGGTCACCAAAACCGCAAGGAAATATTTTACTAATGAGGAAGTATCCAACTTGGCTTTATCTGAGGAACCAATACTCAATCCCTTCTTTGATGCTAGAGTAAGCGCATGCTCAATAGTTGAACGATAAGCCTTTTGGTTTCTCAAGAAATTTTGATAAGAGGCATTAGTGTAGGTGTAGTCATCCCCATTTTTTGAAATACCCATCAATTTAATGATATCAGGAAGTATCCCTCTGATAGCTGCAACAATATCTGAAGCATCATTCAAGTCAACCGAAGTATCTTTTGCGTTTCTTGATAATCCTTTATTAAGATTATCCAACAAGCTTTGGAGTTTCAGTTGATTGGTAAAGTCGATCGAAGCAACACCGGAAAGTTGTTCAGCAACCTGTGAAGCAAAAAGTGCATCACCGATAATCGCCAAGGCTGAATCGCTGGTCAACTTGGTCTCATCAATGCCTGTACCAGCATCGTTTTTGATCGCTGTGACCGTATTGGCTACGAGATTCGTCATCAATTGGAGTAGCAGGACATCACCTTGCGTCAATTTGGAAGGATCATCGATTGCTGGAATTGCGAGATCCTCAATGGTTTCTTTCAAGGCTGCATCAGAAATATTACTGGCTACAACCTCAAGGGTTGCATTAAATACAGCCACAGTCCCTTCGATTGCTTCCTGTTGTTCAAGTGAAGCAGTAGTGGACATCTCTGCAAGGAATGTTGCACTTTGCCCGGAACTCAAGGAAGATTCAATCGTTGCGGTAAACGCATCCTGCTCTGCTGTGGTCTGAGGTTTTATAATCGGTTTACTTGTATCGACAGGGGTTGTAGCAGTACTCAGATCAAGTGCAACACCAAAATCACTGAGTGTTGTACCACTCCACGAAGGTACATCTCCTCCAATCCCCTCAACCGCATCCGAAGCCGCGTTTACTGCAGATAAGTCAGGTTTCACCAATCCACTATCGATATACACATTCCCCCCTAAATTGCCCATCATATCGGCAATGTTGGAACGTATATTCGCATCACAGGAAACAAACACCAATGTTAGTAAGGATACCAACAAAACCAGTACGAGCGCTTTCTTCATGTTGCCCTCCTCTCCAAGGGGGAAGCCATTGGGTATCTTCCCACTCCCCCACCCATCCAGGTGAAGGATGTCTCTCCGAAACCACGGGATGACAGCCAGATATGACACATCATCATACTAATAAAACGTACTTGCAAGTAAAGCGTTACATATTTTATAGGTGTTGTCTATATTCGAGCATTGGAGGAATGAACAGAAATTCTACGCTCCGTCCTCCCTTCAGTTACTGTTTGGGAAAAATAAGTGTCTGATTACCTCAATATTCGCCAGTTTGTTTACTTCTTCACTCTCATAGAGTTGGGCAATTCGATCCTTGTAGAATTCCGCTGTCTTGTACCGTACCAGCTTCATGGTCGAATTGACCAAACCATCCGCTTCACTGAACGGTTTCTCGATCATGGCAAATCGGGATGGCAACCACATTTTCGGAATTGCAGCCGCCTGTGGTTCGTAGCTTCTCAGTTCCGCAAGGACCGCTTCCAGAGCTTCCTCGGCGTTCTTGCAACCCTTCTCCTCAAGCATTCGGCCGACAACATCCTCCTGCAATGTCACAAGCGCGGTTGTAATCGGCTTATGATCATTGTATACCATCAGTTGGTTGAGCAACGGTACATTGTTGATCATGACCTCTTCAACTTCCTCGGGGCTGTACTTCTCTCCATCCTTTCCGATGAGCAAAGCTTTCGCCCGTCCGGTCACCACCAAAAATCCATCCTCATCATAATACCCGAGATCACCTGTCCACAGCCAACCATCCTTCAAGACCTCTGCACTGGCAGCAGGGTTCTTGAAGTATCCCTTCATGACATTCTCACCCTTGATGACAATTTCACCACGTTGGCCGACAGAGGCTTCGGTGGTTTCATCAACCATGATCTTGCAGATCTCGCTCTTGGCTACCATCCCGCTTGTGCCGAATTTATACCGTTGGGGACTATTGCTGCTGATGATCGGGGCGGCCTCGGTCAGACCATAGCCTTGGAATACTGGTACGCCGATGGCGGCAAAGAACCGCTGCTGCTTGGCTTCAAGCAAGGCGCCACCGCCCACACAATACAGCATACGGGAGCCGAAAATCTCACGCAACTTGGGGAATACCAGAAGGTTGGCCAAGGTATAGGGGAACCACGTCTTGAACTGCACCCATGCACCCGGACGGTTGCACCCATCTCCGTTGCGAAGAATGCCCGCCTCCAACCCGCGGGTGAAAATACCTTCGATGAATGCACCTTTCTGATGAATGCCCTGGGTCATCTTCTTCATGAAGTTGCCCGTGATCGAGGGGACCGTCATCAAGAACACAGGATTGGTTTCCACAAGGTTCTTGGGGAAATTTCGGATGATCGCAGCATTCGAACCACGTGAGTCGACAAAGTGCAGCGTAATACCCCGAAGCAGCGAGGTATAGATGCCCACCGTGTGGGCAAAACTGTGATCGACCGGGAGCACCACCAAGGTTTCGAACCGGGCATCAGGCAACTGGAACAGCTCGATGGCATCGTGGGCATTCACAAAGTAGTTCACATGGGTAAGCATGATTCCCTTCGGGTTGCCCGTCGTTCCGCTCGTATAACAGATATTGATGGTATCCTGCTCGTCAATCAAAGCCTCGACATCCTTGACCATGTCGGGGGATTGTTCCAAAAGCGTCCGACCGTCCAGCA
>NZ_JBFWIJ010000014.1:0-72412 GCF_050256055.1 Sphaerochaeta sp.
CAAGCATGCAGAAAAACCGACATCATCAGCCGGATCGGAGGGGATGAATTCGTCATCATCCTCCCCAGTGCCGATACGACAACCGTGGAGCGCATCCTCCAACGCATCAATCATCGACTGGACCAGAGTGATATTCTTGCTGGAAGCCGAAGCATCGCCTTGGGGTCGGCGACCAAGATTACGATGGAAGAATCGATCCATACCGTTTTCGATCTTGCCGAGGAACGGATGTACCGCCGAAAGACACTGCGCCGCTCGGACACCCAACATCAACAACTGCAGGTATTGACCCACATGCTGTTCAACAAGGCTCCGGAGGAAGAAGAGCATGCGGTACAGGTACAGCAGAGTGCGGCCATGCTTGCCCGAATACTGCATCTCAGCAGTGAGGATGCTGGCCTTCTCACCCGTGCAGCGAGGTATCACGATATTGGAAAAGTGGTGTTGGACACGAAGGTGATCACTACCAAAAACCGGGATGCGGCAATGATGAGCGCCTATCAGGAGCATGTCAGCAGCGGCTATCGCATCCTCAACACATTTGAGGAGACGCTGGATCTGGCCCCGTTGGTGCTCAATCATCATGAACGTTGGGACGGCAAGGGATTTTTGAAAGGATTATCCAAGGAAGAAATCCCCTACCTTGCCCGAATTCTTCGGTTGGCGGAAGTCTGGGTACGCGAACAGCTTGATTCGCAATCCAAGGAGGAACGACGATCTGTCCTGGAAAGCCTCAGCGCAACGGAGCTCGATCCTGCACTGGTAGAGGAAGTGTTGCAATCATCATAATCATTGGATGCAGGCGAAGCCTGCTGAACGGGTCGTACTCTCATACCAAGCCGAAAGGTTGAGGTTCCAGGAACGACCGCCGTCAAACACTTCGATCATCACCGGTGAGCCCTCCGTCTCCTGAATCAGGGATACAACGGTGACCCAATGCCAGGAATCCAGATTTTCCAAGGACCCTGCGGAGAGATTCAGAAACGCCACAGGTTGGTCCGCATCCAATGCGGTGGTGATATACGAAACGACCTGTTTAAGGCTCGGCCGTTTCGTCCTGTCCTTCGGCAACGCCAGGC
Source organism: Sphaerochaeta sp. (assembly GCF_050256055.1). NCBI lineage: Bacteria > Pseudomonadati > Spirochaetota > Spirochaetia > Spirochaetales > Sphaerochaetaceae > Sphaerochaeta > Sphaerochaeta sp. The sequence goes on from NZ_JBFWIJ010000014.1 coordinate 1,080, forward strand.
TGGACATGGGTATTGCAAGTTGGTGGGCGGCAAAGAAGCTGGACAAGCCTTTGGTGAATTGGCTGACCAGATGCAACCCCATGATTCCTGGGGTCACATGCGTCCACACTTCTTCCATCAATGCTGTCATCCCTTGCTTGTCCTCGATACGGCGAAGACCGAGGGAAGGATTCTGATGGCTGAGATACAGCACCAACGTGCTGGCTACGGTAGGTCCGCAACCAGCCTTTCTCTGCCAAAGCAAGGGAAACCATTCCTGGTCAGCACCCAAAAACGTATGTCCTTGATCGTCATGCAAGGTGAGGAAATTGCGATGGGAAAGCGATATTTCTCGATGCATATTACCTGACCGTTCCATAGGTCCACCTATGGATGCCGCCCAGATCATAGATCTGTGTATATCCAAGTGCGGAAAGTCTTCTGGCAGCCTGGGAAGAGCGGGCTCCGCTCTGGCAATACACCATGATCGGCATATCCGCATCATTCAGTTTCTTGGGTTTGACACTGCCGATGGTCTCCACCGGAATATTGATTGCACCCTTGATATGACCGTTCGCCCACTCGCCTTTGGTTCTTACATCGACCACGGTCAACGGCTCTTGGTTCTGCATCATATCCCACGCCTCTTTGGCGGAAATTCTCTTGTAGGGAATCTTTCCTCCCAGCTTTCCGCTCAAACGTAGGTTTTTTACCACCGTATATGCGACAAAGACTGCTATGACCAGAATGACAAAAGAAATATTACTCATTTGATAGGTTCTCCTTGCCCCAAGATGCCAAAATCTTCATCAAGCGTCAACAGGACAAGGATGAAAGGGATGAGAAATTTTCCTACCATTTTGGTGTGCGATCTGCGCTATTCAGAACTTTCCTTGTCCAGTTGCGCATCAAGATAGGCAACCAAGGTCTCCGCTTCGATTCTGGTCTTTTCCAGCTCCATGGACATTTGCAACGCCTCGGCTTGCAGTTTGTAGGCATCCTTGAGGTTCTTGACCGGGTAACTTGCCAATACCCAGACCGTTCCATCGGAAGCGGTATACCGTTCCTCGACACTGACGCCTCTGAGTGCGATGTTCACTGTTTGCACACTCAGATTCTGCAGAACTTCGAGAATCTGCTTTGTCTTCAAGGTTTCACCCGCTTCCTCAACGAACGTCACCAATGCAGTATCCACATTGGTGGATGCCCAACGCCCGATGGCGTCCTTGGCTGCGGACTCGGCTCGGAGCTGGCTCAGTTGGACAGTCGATTGTTTTGCTGAGCCCACCTCATAATGCAGACTTCGTGTGCTCTTTGGTGAATGGGTGGTCCAGTAGGGAGAGCCATCAGCATTCGCTTTCGGGGTTGTGGCACATCCAAATAACACGATCATACATACCACGACGCCTGCCAATATTCGTTTCATACGCTGTTTCAATCCTCACACACGGCCAAACTCCAGTAGGTTCGGTTTCGTTCGTCATAATATCGTGCAACTATCGAGAACCCACGCAAAAGACCGCGTTGGGCTTGATAGAGCACCCGTTGCATCTGTTCCTTGTCGGTTTTCACGCTCTCCACCGAGTAGGCATGTTCAGTCCCCAGATCAAGGAGGTTCTGCGCAGCGGCAAAATCGGAAGCTTCCAAGCTGTCATGCAGATAGTAATAGGGCTTGGAGGATCCGATGCCGAATCGATACCCATCGACTTTCGGCACGTGGGAAAGCCACACCGGCCTACCCGTTTCATCATTGACTCCCTGATACGGTCTGTCTGTCGGAGCCTGCAGGGGATCTGCTACCAACACCACCGCACCGGCCTCGTCATTGAAAACAACAGAAAGCACTTCCAAACGCCTGATCGTCTCCGCCAATTGCGTATCATCGTACAAGGCTTTCTCATCTGCGGCAAACGCCGTCAAACCTGCTTGCGAATCCTCGGAAAGCACCAAACGGGTATCCAGGGCAAGGGCTTGTTTGAGCAAGATGCTCTTTGCCGCGCTGAGGATGGCCTGTTCAGTCATTCGGGCTTTGGTTGCATACGGGCCGGAAATCCCGATATACACATTGTCAGGATACCCGCGTAAATCCAACAAATCCAATACGGAAGAAGATTGCTCGGTTTGCACCGTACTGCATCCAACGAGCAATACGGCACAAAGCATGAGAGCAAATCCCTTGGTCAAAATTACTTGACTCCCTTCAACAGATTGGCGAATGCATCCTTCATCTTGGCGTTGGCAGCGGCTGCGGCATCACTTTCCACAAAGGCCTCAGCAACGGCTTCTGCCGCCGGTTCGAAATTCTTCTCAATATTTGCCATGGGGATGGAACACAATACCCAGACGCCGCCTTCGGCATCGACCCATGTTTCTTCGGTCGTCACTCCCGAGAGTGTAGCCTCGGCAACCTGCTGACTGATCACTTCCATGGCATCAAGAGCCTGACGGTCTTCACCGCTTCCCGCATCATTCACATAGGTAACCACGACTTCCTTTACCGAAGTACTGATCCAGGCAGCAATCTTGTTTTTTGCTTCGACCGTAGCCCGTTTGATCGAATTCTGCTTGTCACTCATCTTTCCATACCCGGTTTCATAATGCACATCCTGGGTGGAAATCGTCTTGGAAACCCAAAGCGGCTGCGGTACGCCTTCCGCACCAATGATCAGGGGAACCACCGGGGCCGGGGCAGTCACCTCAGTGCGCGCCGTTGCACATCCGGTCAAAACCAATGCCATTGTTGCAAGCACAAGCAATCCAACTACTTTCTTCATGAATGAACCTCCACTATGTTTCAGCCTCAAGCGTTTGCAGCAAGAGGGTACGTACCTCATCAACCGCCGTCGTGGTGGCATTTCGCAATGCCTTGGCTATTGCATCAGACTCCGAGAGCGCAGCCTCACGATCATTCTTTTCATACGACACATAGCGCTCCCCGTGTCCCTTCAGTTGTACAGACAGGAAATAGCGGGCGTAGCGGTACGGACTGTCAGGCATATTGATCGGCTGGACATCGTAATTGATCTCCAATACCGCATCCCCAGCTTCATCCGTGATGGTAAATCCGAGTTTCTGCATCCCCTGTGCGAAGGCAGCGTGCAGCATCTGCTCGGTGGCTGTATCCTCTGCACGAACCTGTACGGAAATCGAGATGCTTTGTGCCAGATCGGTCAGCTGCCGGTCCAATGCAACCAGTACCGAAGGTTGGCTTTTTTTCTCCAGAACCTGCAGGATATCCAGCAAAGCCTGCTCTTGTACTGCAATGCTACGGGCATGCACCAAGTGTACATATGAACGAAGGGGATCGGAGGCAAGCGCGGCCTTTGTTTTTATCTGGGAGAGAGAACTGGACAATGGTGACACTTGTGATCGATACAGCTCGATGGCATGTGCACGGTTGAGCGCCACACGCACAAAGACGCGCCCCACGTCATTGATAAACGTGTTCACCACCTCTGCTCCGATAATCGCCTCGGTGTTGGTCTGTACGCTTCCCACCTCCAGCAACTCAGAGGCTTCGGTGAACTGCATCATACCCTGTTCATCCTTGGTTGCCGTGGAAAGACTGGTAACCTGCGTCTGGGAAGATACCTCGGAATTGAAAATCTCAGAAAGACCGGTCAAGGCCGCATCCACGGCTTTCTCCCGGGTCGAACCTGAGCCGACGGCACACAGATAGGTCTGTGCATCATATGATTTATCATAAGGATGATCGAGCCAGGAAGGTCCGGTTTTGCCGGTTTGCAACGCCTGGCAGGATGAAAGGAGAAACAGGAGAAGCCCGATGATCGTCAGTTTGGCCAGATACTGCATGGACAACCCCTAGAAGGAATACTTGCTCTGCTTAATGAGCTTTTTGATCGTCTCTTCCCCCACCCACACTTTGCGGTTCGTCTCTATATCGATCAACTCAGCCGAGACGTAGTAGGTCCTCACCTTCGTACCGCCGCTCTGGTCCAGGTTCGTCCGAACGGCTCCCTGCAAAAGATAATCTGCTCCTATTTCCTTGCCCAACGCCTTGGCGGTTTCCTCACTGGCGAAATATTGCTGTTCCTCCCGTTCATCCCGTACCGAAGCACGGAAACTCTGATCAGCCACCATATCCACCTTGCCTGAATTGATCAATTCCATTTCATACCGTTTTGCGATGATGGAAGTATCGATATGCTCGCTGCTGCGGTTGAGGAAGGTCCCGACGATTACTACCGGATTTTTACCAGGATGTTTCATCCTAAACTGATTGATCCATGGAGAAGCCAGACTCGAATCCACCAACGCCTGGGAGACGATGCGTATGTCGGTATCATTCCAATTTCCACTCAGATCAATATCCTCATCGGCTTGCAGACGACTGACGGATACCCCAGTCTGACAGGAACCGAGCAAAACGACCGACAAGCAGAGAAGAATACTCCAAGAAAGGATCCGTTTCATACGATGCTCCTTGTAATCAATGACGTTATCTTGGCTTAGTGTACCAGATACCGTGTATATTGTGTAGAATAAAAGGCCAGATACCAGACAAACTTCCCTCTTTCAGTTGCGTCCTTCGCACAACAATGGTACATTGAGCCATACCAAGGCGAGATGTCATCCAAAGCTTTTATGAGATACACAAACAAAACAGGCCGAATCATCTGCTTCTTCTGTATCACCACCATCGTATTGGCAGGGTGTTCATCCTATGTCGACCTTTCGAATATAGAACACCTGTACCAAAGTGAAAATTACACGCAGGCATACCAAAGTTTGGAACAACGCTCGAACAGCTTGTTGCAAGCCCAAGGCCCGATCATCGTCAACTATGATCTGGGATTGCTTGCCCGACTGGATGGCCGCTATCAGGATTCCAACCAGTTCCTCAGTGAAGCCGAACGGGGGATCCAGGAGGCCTACACCCAATCAATCAGTGCTAACCTCGCATCCTTCCTGGTCAATGACAATACGAAGAAGTATGGCGGGGAGGAGTATGAGGATCTTTACCTGAATACGTTCAAGGCTTTGAATTACCTCCATCTGGGCAGAGCAGAGGATGCATTGGTGGAAATCAACCGGAGTCTGGAGAAACAAGCGCAGCTGAAGAATCATTATGAACAACAGATGAAGCAGGCATCCGGTTTTGCCGTAGAGAAAGGATTGGATACAGACACCGAACAAACCTATGCATCATCCTTCTCCACGAGTGCCTTGTCCAATTATCTGGGCAGCATCATCGCCGATGGGCTTGGTGAAACCAACACGAGGGACTTCGCCCTCCAGCAGGTTCGGCATGCCTTTGCCTCGCAACCGGATCTGTATCCTTTCAAACTTCCCCGGCTGGTCGAGCAAGCTAGTCAGAATCCGACTTCTGCCAGACTCCACCTTGTTTCCTTCAATGGAATGGCACCGAAGAAGGAGGAGAGGCGGGAATCAGTATTCCTCTCGCCCGGCAATCACTCGGTAATCGCCTATCCTGTTTTGGTAGGACGACCATCCAGGGTAAAGGCCGTACAGGTCACCGTATCCCAAGGGCCCACGATATTTCTGGAGAAGCTCGAATCCATCAGCGCAATCGCCATCGACACCTTCCAAGCGAAAAGCAGCCTGATCTACCTGAAAGCAACATTGCGGGCCATGGCCAAGGCAATCGGGGTCGCCGCCTACGATGCCATTGCGGAACAGGATGAACAAGTCACCGCAACCGAACAGTTTTTCAGCTTCCTGTTTCATGTCGCCCAGGATGTCACCGAGAGCGCCGACATCCGTTCCACCCATTTCCTTCCCGCTGAAGCGTGGGTCGGCTATGTGGATCTTGCGCCGGGAACCTATACGGTGACCATTTCCTTCCTTGATGGATACAACCAGAGTATAGGCAACAAGGTATTTTCCAAAGTGGATATACAAAAAGGACAGACCAACCTGCTTGAGTCGTTCTGTCCTTATTAGTCTACCAAAAGCTATTCGTCAGCGATCGTCATCCTCCAATACTTCAAATCGCTCTTCCGGTTCAGTCGTTGTATGTACCTTGGCTTTGTGTTTTTTCTCTCCCAGACGTTCACGTTCTTCTGCATCCCATGCAGGGTCTCGTTCATAATCCTTGGGTCTTCTGATCGTATCACGCGTGTTCTTTCTCATAATCCATCGCTCCTTATGATGAAATCGGGCTATGCCCTGAAAGAAAAGCTCCTTACCTATACCATCGTATGGCCGAAGCGAATCGTCAAGAGTCGAGGTCGAGAAAGCATAGCGGATTGAACAGTGATCCCTCGAGAGATGACAAGCAACCCACCTTGGAAATTGAACCGTTTCATGCATACACACGCACCGCATTGGTGCACCAATGCTGCTGCAGCAGAAATAATCACAGTCTTAGGCTTGACTTCCAAAACGTTTTGGATTTTACTATATACAGTTCCAAAACGTTTTGGAAACAAACAAAAGGAGAATCAACATGAAAAAAGGAATGGTTTGCATGATGATCTTGGCACTCCTCATTGCCTCCTCGGCAATGGTGTTTGCGCAAGGTCAGCAGGAAATGGTTCAAAAAACCTCCGAACCGGTCACTATCGATTTCTGGACAACGGAGACACAATCCGACAGAATGGCGACAATCCAGGTGCTCATCGACACGTTCACCACCTTGAATCCGAATATCAAGGTGAATTTGATTCCGGTAGATGAAAACAACCTGGTTACACAGGCACAAACCGCATATGCTGCAAAGAGCCTTCCGGCAATGTTCGAAGGTCCGGCTGAAACTGCGGTATCTTTTGGAACCCAAGGAATTCTGGACATTGGGACCACAACCAAATTGGTGGAGAAAATCGGAAAGGACAGATTTTATTCCGGCCCTCTCAAAGTATTGGAAACCACCGGTAAAGGAAGTTATTATGCACTGCCGTACCACGGTTGGATCCAAGGTATCTGGTATCGTTCGGATTGGTTCAAGGAAGCCGGTCTGAATCCACCCACTACATGGGATGATATTCTCAAGGCCGCCAAGTACTTCTATAAACCTGAGAAAAACCAATATGGGATTCTTGTAGGGACCTTGCCGGAAGCGTATACCGAACAATGTTTCACCCCCATCGCCATGTCCAATGGAGCTGCATTGTTTGATGGCAAAAAGAATCTGGTTTTCAATTCTCCGCAGATGAAACAGGCTATCGAATTCTATGCCGAATTGGCAAAATATAATCCACCGGGACCACAAACCTGGAGAGCAAGGGATTATTATCTGCAGGGAAAGATGGCAATGTTCTTCTATTCCACCTATATCATGGATGATTTGGCGTTGCAGGAGGCAGCGAAAGGCTCACTCACCGGAGACAATTTCAAGGACCTTGCAGGAGCTGATTTTGATCCCGAACTTGTAAACAAAACCGGTGTCTCAACCATCATCACGCACACCAGCTCTGCTGGCTATGGAACGGTCGTGGCCTTCGGCCTCTTTGATCAAGGAGATCCGGCAAAGACCGCAGCTGCACAGAAGTTCATCGAATATCTGTACACCCCCAATGCGTACATCACCTTCCTGCATATGGCACCAGGAGGCATGAACCCGATGCTTAAGGAAATTGCGACCAACACACGTTTCCAAAATGATCCGAGCGGTACGTTCAAGCGCTATGGAACCGAAAAAATGGCGCAAATCATCAGTGGGTTGGAAAATATTGAGACGTTCAGCATCGTCGACGGCAACCGAATCGAGGCCGCCAGCGAAATTACGGCAAAGCAGATCATCCCACAGATGTTGTACAAAGTCACCCAGGAACATATGCAGGTTGATGATGCCATGGCATGGGCAGAAACGGAAATGCGAAAAGTAATGAAATGATTGGACTAGGTTGCTTCGATAGGCGGAGAGCGGGTTGCTCTCCGCCATCTTGAACAGAACCAGTCGGCGACTTCACGTGCATCGAACAATCATCTCATCAAAGAAAGGAAATCATCATGCGTGCTCCGAAACAGGAAAAACCATCAGCTCCCCCTTCCCTATCCATCTTCACCCCTACCGTGATGAGTGGCCGAGCCGTGCATGAACAGAGGATCGGATGGGCCTTGGTATTTCCCTCCGTGTTCATCATTCTCGCCCTCATCCTCTATCCGGTCCTCTATAATATCTATCTCAGCTTCTTCGCCTTCAAGCTGGCCGGTGATAACGTATTCGTAGGACTTCGGAATTATGTGCAGATTCTCACAGATTCGGAATTCCTCCTGGCTGTCCGTGAAACGTTGGTGTATGTGGTGTTCTCGACATTGGGAACCACCCTGCTTGGGCTTGGTACGGCCATGGTTATGAACAAGAAATTTCCGCTTAGAGGGTTGGTACGGAGTCTTATCCTCCTGCCGTATGTTGCACCCGTGATTTCAGTCGTCTTCGCCTGGCAATTCATTTTCGACCCGGTAAACGGCATATTCATGGATGTATTTCATACGAAATTGGGACTATTCGCTGAACGATTCAATCTGATCGGATCTCCCTCTACGGCAATCTGGGTGGCAATTCTATTCGGCATTTGGAAAAATTTTCCCTTTACCTACCTCATGATTCTTTCCCGCTTGCAGGCGATTGACGAAACCCTGTATGAAGCAGCGGAGGTCGATGGAGCGAATGGTTGGCAGAAATTCAAGGCAATCACCCTTCCTGAAGTGTATTTTGTCATATCGGCACTGATCCTATTACGGGTCATCTGGAATTTCAACAAATTTGAGGAAGTATATCTGTTGACCAGCAATGTCAAAGTGCTCTCGGTGTATACCTACCTCAAAGCGTTCACCGGTACCATGGATCTCGGCCAAGGAGCGACTCTTGCCGTACTTCAGTTCATCATTCTCATCGGATTCATCCTCGTTTATGTAAAGAAGGTCCTCAAATGGTAAAGAAAAGAAACCCACTGAAGAGTTTGGGATTTTTCCTCCTCGTGATGATCATTGTATCGTTCAGCATCTTTCCTTTCATCCAGATGTTGTCATTATCCTTGAAATACCAGTGGGACTGGGGAAACCCTTCCCTGATTCCGCGCAAGATAAACGTTGAGGCATACAAGGAATTGCTGAATATCGACCAAGATCTGAAAAACGTCCCCCAGTCAGTGATTACCCTGCTTGAGGAAACTCCCGAACTCACCAAACAGCAACGTTCAGCCATCCTTGCAAAATACCAGAACACGGGTGAGGTGTTTCCCTTCCTTCGGTATTTTAAAAATTCATTGATACTCTCGCTCAGTGCAGCCTTTTTCTCGGTGTGTCTCGCCATTTTCGGTGCATATTCTTTCAGTCGTCTGCGTTTTCGCGGCCGTTCGACAATCCAACGTGGGGTGCTGTTCGTCTATATGTTCGGTGGTATCCTTCTGCTTATCCCCCTCTATCGACTGTTCGCATCCACGGGATTGCTCGCCACACCCACCGGAACCTTCATCAGTTTGCTTGTCGTCTATATGGTGCAGACGTTACCGGTTTCTTTGTATATGTTGGGAAACTACTTCCGAACGGTTCCTTTTTCCTTGGAAGAAGCGGCTATGATCGAAGGATTGGGCAGAATCGGGATCATCTTCAAAATCATCATCCCGCTTTCAGCCTCCGCTATCGCCACTGTTTATATTTATTCATTTATGATTGCATGGAATGAATATCTGTTTGCTTCGGTATTCCTGAAAAACTACAAGATGCTTTACACCCTGCCGATCGGTTTGAAGACTTTGTTTGTTTCGAAAAACGCCATATGGGACCGCATCATGTCTGCATCCATGCTTACGGCTGTACCCGTCATGGCATTGTTCATGTCGATCCAAAATAAAATTACCGGAGGTCTTGCAGCCGGAGGGGTCAAGGAATGAGGAGCGAAGATACACGATCATCAACCAAACATATCGGTATAATTCATTTCAAGACTGGAGATACAGATGGTGTCTCACTGGAAATAGACAAGTGGACCTCGGTATTCCAAAAGAGGGGTTACAAGGTATTTCTCTGCAGCGGAAAGCACGGGCGTGACGATGGGAAAGCTGAGCAAAGCCGTGACGATGTACCGGTGACGATCATCGAGGAATTGGACTATCATGGAAGTGAGGCGGCCCGAATGCAACGCCAAACCTTTGTCGCCCTTGCGGAGGGACAAAGCGAAGCGGCATATTCCATTCAGATGCTCGAGGATGCCCGAATCATCCAGCAGAAAGTGGAAGCCTGGATACGTACCCGGCAGCTAGATATCGTCATAGTTCAGAATATCTGGTCGGTTGGATTGCACCCTGCTGCCGCTATCGCCGTCGAGCATGCGCTATGCAACACCAAGGTACGGGTAGTGGCGCAACACCATGATTTTTATTGGGAACGTGTACAAGGTATACAATTATCCTGTGCCTCAGCAATCGGATTTACCGATATGTTTCTCCCTCCCCATACTGACGGGTATACCCATGTAGTTATCAATTCATTGGCCAAAAATGCATTAAAAACACGTAAAGGAATCGATGCCATCGTAATTCCCAATGTATTCGACTTCGAGGGAAATGATTGGGTCGTTGACTCATGGAATGTTGATTTTCGAGAGACATTCAAGATAAAAGCTTCTGATATTGTTGTTTTACAGGCTACCCGGGTTATTCCCCGGAAAGGCATCGAACTGGCAATTGAATGTGTTGCGGCACTGAATCGACATAAATCTCAATTGATAGGAAAGACAATGCCGAACAACAGTGTATTTCATGCTGAAAGTCGAATCATACTCGTACTCGCCGGCTACACCCAGGATGACACAACAAACACCTATATGCAGCGATTGGAAGCGAAAGCAAACGCTGAAGGCGTAGTCATGCTGGCTATCGGCGATCGTATCACCAGAGAGCGGACGCAGGGAGCCGCAGGGAAAACCTATTCTCTCTGGGATGCCTATGTACACGCCGATATCGTAACCTATCCATCGTACTGGGAAGGTTGGGGAAACCAGTTTCTGGAGGCAGTGAAAGCACGATTGCCGGTGGTTTTGTTTGCCTATCCTGTGTATTTGGCTGATATCGCACCCATGGGGTACCAAGTGATATCCTTGGGAAGTGCCGTTGCCTCGTGGTCGAACGAACATCTTGCCAGAATCGAAAACACCGTGTTGGAAACTGCAGCCGCATCCATGATTGAAGTATTGGTTGACAGACAGAAACGAGAGAGTATGGTAGAATCGAACTATTCAATTGCCAAGAAACACAGTTCCCTCAAAGCACTGGAATCTCATCTCGAACCCATATTGGCAAGCTGGAGTTAAAGCATGGTCACATTGAAGGATATCGCACAAAAGGTCAATCGATCCGTCACTACCGTTTCCCGTGCATTGGCGGAATGTGATGATGTAAGCAAGGAAACCATCAGAGTAGTAAAACAAGCTGCCGAGGAGATGGGTTATGTACCCAACAGTATCGCCCAGAAACTCCAAAAACAATCTACCGATACAATTGGAGTCGTAGCCCCGGTATCTTCAAAAGGGTATGCCGAACCATTTTTCTGTGAACTGTTGTCTGGTATTGGAGAACAAGCATCCAGATTCGGATACGACCTTTTGGTGGCATACGTACATGATCATGATGAATTGGATGTGTATCGGAAACTTGTCGCCGAAAGAAAGGTCGACGGGTTCATCCTAAGCAGAATGATGGTGGACGATGTACGGCCGCAGTATCTTTCATCTATCAACTTCCCGTTCACTGCATTCGGTCGTATAGAAGGGGATCTGGATCATCCTTATGTCGAGGAGGATGGAGAATACGCAATGGATTTGATTGCCGATCATCTTATCAGCCGCGGACATACGAGAATTGGTTGCATCAGTCCACCATTGTCGGTTCTCTATGCAAAAGTCCGATTGCAAGGGCTTACGCAAGGATTGGAGAAACGAGGCCTTCAATTGGACTCCAATCTGGTCTATCTGGGAGCCTTCGATCAGGAAGACGGGTATTATGGAGCGGACAAGCTTCTGGATCAACAAAATCCGCCAACCGCAATTGTTGCGTTCAATGATCTCATTGCATTTGGAGCGATCAATGCGGGAAAGGATCATGGACTGCGGATCGGATCTGATTTGGCAGTGACCGGATTTGATGATATTCCCATGGCAGCCATGTACCGCCCTCCCCTTACAACAATCCATCAACCGATCAAAGAAATCGGTCAGATGGTTACCAGTTCCCTGATCGATATCATCCATGAAAAATTCAATCGGACAGGTCAGGACAACCCGCTTGATGCTACCTATCAGCCATCACACAAACAGCGGCAATTATTGTTGCGTCCAAATCTGATAATCCGTGCCTCCAGTTGACGACCATCCCAAGATAATTGAGGTTTCCCATGCACAATGAACAACGCACAGCAGCAAATTCCCTTGAATGGCTCTCCCGAATCTATGGAAATGATACAGCAATCCAGTGGAATCCCAAGTTCATGCAGGTGTTTGAACGATTTTCCGGTTTCTCTTCCGCCTCTGCCCATGTAGACCAACATGCTTCAATTCTCATCACATATGGGGATTCAATACGGGATGACCATGGTGAAAAACCGCTGAAGACATTGTTGCATTTCCTTCAGCATTATGTAGGTTCGGCTATTTCCACCGTTCATATTCTACCGTGCTACCCGGCATCCTCGGATGACGGATTCTCAGTTGTAGATCCTTTCCAAGTGGATTCTGAATTGGGAACCTGGGAGGATATCCATCATCTGGCACAAACCTATAATTTGATGTTGGATTTCGTAGCAAACCACCTTTCACGTTCTCATGTATGGATCGAGGAATGCCTAAAAGGAAATCCGGAATTCTCTGATTTCATCATATTCATGGACGGTTCAGAGGATCTCCATACCGTTTTTCGGCCACGGTTGCACCCTTTGTTGACATCGATTCAAACTGATTCCGGCAACAAGTTGGTTTGGACAACCTTCAGTGCTGACCAAATAGATCTCAACTATCAGAATCCAAAAGTACTGCTCCATATGATAGAGGTACTCTTGACCTATGTACAACACCATGCTTCCATCGTTCGCTTGGATGCGATAGCCTACATTTGGAAGGAATTGGGGACTTCCTGCATCCATCATCCCAAAACCCATCTGATCATCCAATACTTTCGGTGGATCCTGGATGCCATGGCTTCAGGCACGCTCATCATTACCGAAACCAATGTACCGCATAAGGACAACATCAGCTACTTCGGTAATGGTTTCAATGAAGCATCCTTGGTGTACAATTTTCCGTTGCCACCATTGGTGCTGCACACATTCCTGACACAGAATGCATCCACCTTGTCCCAATGGATCAAAACACTTGCACTCCCTTCAACTCAGGTTGCCTTTTTCAATTTCCTTTCCTCGCATGACGGCATTGGATTGGTACCAGTCAGAGGCATCCTTGAATCGGAAGAAATAGAATCTCTTGCAAAGCATGTAATTGCCCAGGGTGGATTCATCTCAAAGAGAACCAATCGGAATGGATCGAGCAGCCCGTATGAATTGAATATCAATTATTTTTCAGCATTTCATGGAATCTCAGAAAACGAAACACAGGACACGCATCGTGATCGTTGTATCGCAGCTACGGCCATCATGATCTGCATGCAAGGCATCTGCGGCGTATACATCCATAGTTTGCTCGGCTCTGAGAATTGGACTGACGCTCCCGATCTTTCAATGCATCCAAGAACGATCAACCGTGAAAAACTGGATTATCAAAAGCTCTGTACTGAGCTAGAGGATACACAGAGCAAGCGATCAGGAATCTTTTTTAGATATGTAACCTTGTTGTCGATCAGGAAGCACGAAAGGGCACTCCAGACGACTGTTGCACAACACGTCCTCGATGCAGGGAATACGGGAGTATTGGCCTTACTCCGAGGACCTGGCGACGATGATGCGTATATACTCTGTCTGATAAATGTGACCGCACGTACCCTCATGCTTCCCCAAAAGAATCTTGAACAGCAGATTCACGAAATCATCCAGGATGATCGACCTTCTCTGTGGAGCAATCTGCTTGTGCCGAACAAAGAACCCCCATCTTCCTTCCCCGAACCGATACTGAGTCCCTATCAAGTCATTCTGCTCAAACGACAAGCCTAGGGGTTGTTCTCGTTTGAATCGGGCGGATTACCGGAGTAGCGACCGGACGGAAGCAACCACCGGCAGATCGGCCTCTGCCCAAGGCAGGGAATCAAGCTCGTCGAAGGCCAACCAACGATGCTGTGCATGTTCCAGACATTGGATTTCTCCGGAAAGGCGGGTACAGAGGAACACATACATAGTCAAAGAGAAGGTTGGATAGGTATGCGCTACGGTCAGCAGTTGACGTTGCACACGGATGACAATGCCCAGTTCCTCGGCAATTTCTCGGATCACGGCATGCTCAGCCGACTCCCCCGGTTCCAGCTTTCCTCCAGGGAACTCCCATCGACCGGCCAAAGTCCCTACATAGTTGCGTTGCGCCGCGAAGACTTTCCCGCCCTCAATCAGCACCATGGCAGACACATACAGATGATTCATACCCGATATCATACCAAGAAAAGTATTCAATTTCCAAGCCAAACATGCACCATCGGTCCGGTACTGTCGCAGAATGAGCAAGTGAAATGCATAAACAGGAAAAATTGTTCATCTTACAAAGTCCTTCAATTGACAAGAGCGTTTGGGCATGCTACCGTACAGTTGCTTTGGTTTTTGCGTTGCAGCTAGTCCCTTATCCTATCTTTGTATGTATGCATTCTTCACTGAATCCCACTAGCAGACAGGTTAAACGTTCGAGACTGCGCCAAAAAGAGCAAATACTCTATTGTACAGGCATTAGCCTGTGAAGGATGCTTTGAATGGCAAAGAAAATCTATGTTGGTAACATGAGTTACAACACCAGCGAAGAGGAACTTCGCGACCTGTTCGCACAGTACGGCACCGTACTGAGTGCTAACATCATCATTGACCGCGAGACCCGCCGCCCCAAGGGGTTCGGTTTCGTTGAGATGGAGGACGATTCTGCTGCAATCGCCGCAATCAGCCAGCTTGATGGTCAGGCTTTCGGTGGCCGCAACCTTCGTGTCAACGAAGCTATTGCAAAGCCCCGACCGAGCTACAACAACCGTTACTAAACGCTTGAAACAGCACATTTCGAGAGTCCTTCGGGACTCTCGTTTTTTTATTCCAAGAGAAAAGCCCTGTCTCGTGAACCATGAAAATACGGCACCACAATATGCTGCTATGCATTTGCAGCTGATATCACCCTCGGTTTGGACAAAAAGAGAAGAAAAATGATCCAGTCCTATTGATTCTATTTATAGAAACATATATGCTCCTACCCAGGAGCTTGGAATGCAAGAAGGACGATTTGGAATCTATGGTGGACAATATATCCCGGAAACCCTGATGCCGGCCATCCTCGAATTGGAGGAAGCCTATACGCGACTGAAGGACGACCCACACTTCAAAGCGGAATTGGCGGATCTGTATGCAAGCTATGCGGGTAGACCAAGCCTGCTGACCTATGCAGCGAATATGAGTAAGGATCTGGGAGGAGCGAAAATCTACCTGAAACGGGAAGATTTGAATCATACCGGCTCACATAAGATCAACAATGTCCTCGGCCAATGCCTCTTGGCCAAGCATATGGGAAAGAAACGCGTCATCGCAGAAACGGGGGCCGGCCAACACGGGGTGGCCACTGCTACGGTCGCCGCACTCATGGGTCTGGAATGTGAGATTTTCATGGGCAAGGTCGATTGTGAACGGCAACCCTTGAACGTCTATCGGATGCGCCTGCTTGGGGCAAGTGTCCATCCGGTAACCTCGGGTACCCAGACACTCAAGGATGCCGTCAACGAAACCATGCGTGAGTGGACAAAACGCATCGAGGATACCCACTACGTTTTGGGCTCGGTCATGGGGCCTCACCCTTTCCCCACCATGGTTCGGGATTTTCAGAAAATCATCGGAGAGGAGGTCCGTCGGCAAATCCTTGCCGTCGAACACAAGCTTCCCGATTACCTGATAGCCTGTGTCGGAGGAGGTTCCAATGCCATGGGATTGTTCTACGACTTTCTTGATGAACAGGCGGTACAGCTGGTCGGCTGCGAGGCTGCAGGACAGGGAATTGAGACAGGCGAGCATGCAGCTACCATTGCAACCGGTACCGAGGGAGTCTTTCATGGCATGAAGAGTCTCTTCTGCCAGGATGAGGATGGCCAGATCGAAGAGGTGTATTCGATCAGTGCAGGACTCGACTATCCCGGGATCGGGCCGGAACATGCCTATCTTCATGCAACCGGCAGGGCAATATATGTTCCGATCACCGATGAACAGGCGGTGGATGCCTTCACCTACCTCAGTAGAAAAGAAGGCATCATCTGTGCCATCGAGAGTGCCCACGCAGTAGCCTATGCCATGCAGTTGGCCCCTACGTTGTCCAAAGATTCCATCCTGGTTGTCAATCTCTCCGGACGTGGGGACAAGGATGTGGCCGCCATCGCCCGTTACAAAGGAGAGTCGTTGTATGAGTAACCGAATCGAACGGGCCTTCGAAGGCAGGAAAGCCTTCATTCCCTTCCTCACCTGCAATGATCCCGATATGGCATTGACGCTCGATCTGGTTCTTTCCATGGCTGATGCCGGCTCTGCCGTCATCGAGCTGGGAATCCCTTTTTCTGATCCCATCGCCGAAGGACCGGTGATTCAGAAAGCTGATGAGCGGGCCTTGCAAGCAGGATTCAAACTCACGCAATTCTTTTCCCTGGTGGAGCAGATCCGTAAATTCAGCAACATTCCTTTGGTTTGCATGACCTATCTGAATCCCGTCTACCATTACGGTAAGGAACGATTTCTCCAAGAGGCCGGTGCAGCCGGGCTGGATGGCATCATCGTACCAGACCTTCCCTACGAAAGCAGAATTGAGCTTGAGCAAACCTGTATCGACAACAATATCCAGCGTATCAATATGATCGCTCCAACCAGCAGACAAAGAATCTGCGAAGTTGCATCCCACAGCAAGGGCTTCCTGTATTGCGTCTCCTCACTGGGGGTGACCGGCATGCGTACCACACTGGGCGACACCGCCCGTATGATGGTGGAACAAGCAAAACAGGCGACCAATACTCCCTGTGCCGTTGGGTTCGGCATCCATACCGAGGAGCAGGCGCGCGTCATCGCAGAATTCGCCGATGGAATCATCGTCGGTTCGGCCATCGTCAACCTCATTGCACACTACGGGCACAACAGCGTCAAACCGGTCGAGACCTATGTCCGATCCATGAAGAAGGCTATCACCGGGTAGTCTTTTTTTACCCCGAGTGATTCTACAGAAAGAAACAAAGGAGCACCCATGGACAGCCCCGTCACCTATGAAGACATCACCATGCTGCAGGCAAGGCAGGAAGGGACCATCTATGTCCTGTCCACAGAACTCATGAGCGACCACCACACCCCGATCACCGTCCTGAATCTGCTCAAGATGAGAAGCACCCATTGCTTTCTACTAGAGAGTGTGGACGACCGCCAACGTTGGGGACGCTATTCCTTCCTCGGTTTCGATCCAAAATTGGAAATCACCTGCCAGGATGGACGAACCACCATCACTGATCGAAACGGAACGAAACAGCAGAGGGAAGGCCATCCCGCAGCAACCATCAGGCGGATACTGGATGAAAACCGGAGCATCAAACAGGAACATCTGCCTCCATTCACCGGAGGCTTGGTAGGATACTTCAGTTATGACTACCTCACCTATCAGGAGCCGACCCTGCAACACTCCACCCAAACCGATGACGCCTTCAAGGATCTGGATCTGATGCTGTTCGACCAGCTCATATGCTTCGACCAGTATCGACAGAAAATCATCCTGTTGGTCAATGTAGCGTTCGCAGCGGGGGAAGCCGGATATAAGGCGGGAATCCATACCCTCGACTCGATGCGCAAGCTCTTGGAAACCCAAACGCTACCACGTGAACAACCGGGTCGTTTGACAGGAGAGATGCAGAGTTTGTTTACGGCAAAGCAGTACTGCACCATGGTGGAAAAAGCCAAGCGGTACATTTTCGAAGGAGACATCTTCCAAGTTGTGTTGTCCAATCGCTGGGAAGCGGACTTCACCGGAAGCCTGCTCAACACCTATCGGGTCTTGAGAACCACCAATCCATCGCCCTACATGTTCTACTTCAGCGGAAGTGATCTGGAACTGGCGGGAGCTTCCCCGGAAACCCTGGTGAATCTGCAGGAAGGAATCTTGCATACCTTTCCTTTGGCGGGAACCAGAGGGCGCGGCAGAACCGAGCAAGAGGACAAGGCATTGGAACAGTCCTTACTCAATGATGAGAAGGAGTGTGCAGAGCATACCATGTTGGTCGACCTGGGGCGCAACGATCTGGGCCGGGTCAGCGCCTTGGGCAGCGTCAAGGTCGAGGAATACCTGACGATCCAACGCTACAGCCATGTGATGCACATCGGCTCAACCGTTCGGGGAACTTTGGCCGAAGGCAAGGATGCCTTGGATGCCATAGCCAGCGTGCTTCCGGCAGGGACACTCAGCGGCGCACCCAAGATCAGAGCCTGCCAGATCATCGAGGAATTGGAACACACCCAGCGGGGCATCTACGGTGGGGCGGTCGGCTATCTCGCTTTCAATGGCAACATGGACACCTGCATCGCGATACGTTTTGCGTATCGGAAGAACGGCAAGGTGTATATCCGTAGCGGAGCAGGCATCGTTGCCGACAGCATAGGGATCAACGAATGGCATGAATGCGAAAAGAAAGCAAAGGCCGTGAAAGAAGCTTTGCACCGCAGCAGTGGAGGAAACCTATGACTTTGTTGATCGACAATTATGACAGTTTTTCCTACAATCTCTACCAAATGCTGGGCTTTCTCGACCCTGCGATTATGGTGGTCCGCAACGACGAACTCACCATCGAGGATATCCGTACGCTTGCCCCCTCCTCAATCGTCATCTCTCCCGGCCCGGGAACATGTGAAAATGCCGGGAACATCATTGAGGTAGTAAAAACCCTATCCCCCCTGATTCCCATCCTCGGGGTATGCCTTGGCCATCAAGCGATCTGCACCGCCTTCGGAGCTACGGTCGGGCATGCCAAGAAGCTCTACCACGGCAAACAATCGGATGTCCATCTGGATGTGACCAGCCCCCTTTTCACAGACCTGCAGGAAAATGAGAAAGTCGGCCGCTACCATTCACTGAGTGTCGTCCCGTCCACGCTGAAGCCCCCCCTCATCTGTACGGCACGTACCGACGATGGGGAGATCATGGCGGTCCGACATACAAAATATCCGGTCTTCGGAGTGCAGTTCCATCCGGAATCCATTCTCACCCCCAACGGAGAGGTCATGCTTCGCAACTTCCTCACCCTATCAGCCAGACAAGGAGAAAAACAATGATACGAGAAGCCATCAAGCAACTCAGCCGACGAGAGAACCTCAGTTATGAGACCGCATTGCAGGTCATGGATGAAATTATGGAAGGAAAGGCTTCTGATGTCCAAATGAGCAGTTTTTTGACCGCGCTTTCCCTCAAAGGGGAGACGATCGAGGAAATCACAGCCTGTGCGCAAGGGATGCGCAGCCACTGCAAGCGTCTCTTGCATGACATGCCGGTACTTGAGATCGTGGGAACCGGCGGGGACCACTCCAATTCCTTCAATATTTCCTCCACCAGCAGCATCGTAATCTCCAGTTGCAACGTACCGGTAGCCAAGCATGGGAACCGGGCGGCATCCTCAGCCTGTGGTTCAGCCGATGTTTTCGAGGCATTGGGAGTGAACATCCAAGTGTCCGAAGAGACCAGCCGGCGTTTGCTGGAACAAATCGGATTATGCTTCCTCTTCGCCCAGAACTATCATATCTCCATGAAATATGTCGCTCCGATACGTCGTGAACTGGGCATCAGAACCGTATTCAATATTCTTGGTCCCTTGGCCAACCCGGCGGGAGCCACCATGCAATTGATGGGGGTGTTCGACCGAAACCTGGTCACCCCTTTGGCACAGGTCATGGCAAACCTGGGGGTGCAACGCGGCATGGTCGTCCATGGAGAGGATGGCATGGACGAAATCACCCTTACCGCTCCGACTTTCGTCTGCGAAGTGAGAGATGGAAAGTTCTTCGAATATACCATCACACCGGAACAATTCGGCTTTGCGCGATGCAACAAGGAAGATCTGCTCGGATTTGACGCTCAAGAGAATGCACGCATCACCCGATCCATCCTGGATGGAACGCTTGTCGGTCCGAAACGCGATGTCGTAGTTTTCAACAGCGGCTGTGCTTTGTACATCGCAGGGAAAGCCCCTACCATTGCAGAAGGAATTGCCATGGCAGATCAAGCCATCAGTGGCAAAGCGGCATTGCATCAGCTTGAGCATTTCATCAGGCTTTCCAATGAGGAGCGCTGAATGGATATTTTGAACAGTTTGGCTGATGCGGCACGATTTCGGTATCGTGACAAACGAGACGCAACCATAGAGGAAGCGGCATTTGAAGCGCGCCTCGAAAGCTCGGTATTTGCCTCCGCCTTGCACCAAGATCACCTGTCGGTCATTGCGGAAGTGAAGAAGGCATCCCCTTCCAAAGGTCTCATAGTCGAGGATTTCGATCCCTTGGCACAGGCGAAGGCATATGCGTCGGCAGGAGCCCAGGCGATCAGCGTATTGACCGAACCGACTCGGTTCCTCGGGAGCAACGCATACCTTGCAAGCATCAGTAAAGCGGTTTCCCTCCCCACCCTTCGCAAGGATTTCATCGTCACCTCCTATCAGATTCTCGAAGCACGTCTTCTTGGGGCATCGGCGATTCTCTTGATCGTCGCCCTGCTTGAAAAAAGCACCCTTGCATCCTATCTCAAGCTTGCTTCCCAGCTTGGGCTTGACGCCTTGGTCGAGGTCCATGATGAACAAGAGTGCGATAGTGCGTTGGAAGCCGGTGCTTCCCTGCTGGGGATCAACAACCGGGATCTGCGCACCTTCACGGTGGACCTACATACCAGCCTGAGGCTGAAACATCGTATTCCACAACAATGCACCACCGTAAGTGAGAGCGGAATCAAATCAAGGGAAGATGCATTCTTACTCAAGAATGCAGGATTCCATGCGATCTTGGTCGGTGAGCATCTGATGCGAAGTTGCAGTGTTGATGCGACAATGCAAAGTCTGATGGTATGACCAAAATCAAGATTTGCGGGTTGCGCACACCCGAACACATACAATGGGCGAACCAGTTGCGTCCCGATTACATCGGGTTCGTCTTTGCCCCGAGCAGGCGGCGAGTCACCCATGCTGAAGCCGCCCAGCTGAAGCACATGCTCGACGACCGAATCCTAGCGGTAGGCGTATTTGTCGATGCACGGCAAACAGACATCCTCGAGCTGGCACACAAACAGGTGATCGATTTGATCCAACTCCATGGCAATGAATCGACTGCCTATATCAATACGCTCCGTACGTACACCGATCTTCCGATCATCAAGGCGTTGCGGTCACCACTTTCCCCCATTCTGGAAAGTCCTGCCGATTACCTGTTGTTGGATGGCAAGCTACCGGGAAGCGGCCAACTTGCCGATTGGTCGGCCGCACAACATTGCAAACAGCCGTTCTTTCTTGCCGGAGGATTGCATGCCGGAAACCTGGAAACAGCCATTCTTTCCTGCAGCCCATTCGGGGTGGACCTCTCCAGCGGTGTGGAAATCGCGGGGCAGAAAGATCGGAATCTCATGGCCCAAGTCATCGAAATCGCCCACCGGATGTGAAAGGCAGGATATGCTTCGTTCTCCCGTCACTGGGTGAACAATCCCGACCAGAGCGGCTTGACCGAAGCAACTTCATCACCACCGACGTCCTCGATCATGGATTGGAGGGGATTCATTTCCCTATGCAAGGATGAGGTGAGACTCCCCTCCTTGATGACCGAGGTTTTGTACCCAATTTGGGCCGAGCCGAGAAAATTCTTTGCCCCAACAGAAGCATCCAAACCGGCATCCGCGTTGAAACCACCCGTACTTCCATACCCGGCTTCGGCACTAAGACTAAGACTCCCTGCTTGATTATCTACACTCAGGGTGGCCGAACTCTTGAATTGATAATCACTTACCACACCGTTTCCATCGAGACTGACCGAACCATGCAGTGACAAGGATGCCTTTCCGTCAAGGGTTTCCATGCTGATACCACCGCTATGGGTGGCAGCACCACTGGCAGCACTCTGTTGATAGGTATATTCCAAATTCGGGCCACCGACACGGGAGAAATCCGCAGTGAACGTTGCCGTTGTCCTCGCACAGCTGATCCTTCCTCGCAAGGTAGGAATGAACGGAATGGATAGATCCGTCCCATAAGCATCCAACTTCGCAAACAGCGGTGAAGCCGGAGGAATCTCCTTTGATGCAAACTGACGTTTGCCGGCTTTCTCCTTTGCCTGCTGCTCCTTCTCCAATGCATCACGCTGTTCCTGTTCCCTGTTCCTCGCTTCCTGCAATGCTTCAAAACTGCATCCGCAGTCCCACGAATCAAAATACGCATATCCAGAATAGCTGTTCAGGATTTCACTGAGGGCAAACTGGACTTGCTCCATGATTGCCGAGCGGAGCATCAATTCCTTCTCGGAACGGACAGATGGATCGCTGATCAGCAATGCATGGGCGAATGCCGTCTGATACATATCCTGTGCAACGTTGGAGATCTTCTTATATGCGGGGACTGCGGCATTGGTTGCCTCGGAGAAATAACGGGATGCAATGGCATTGAATTGGCTCAGATACTTCGTATGCACCCGGTGGATTGCCAACAGCTGTTGGTCGGGATCCTCGATCTCAGCGGCTTTGTCCAATTCTTTTTGCTGTTGTTCTGACAATTCCTTGTACCGAAGCTCGTACTGTTGTTTGGCGAACCCCACCACGCCGGCGGTTTCGGCATTGAGACGCATCATATATTCCAGGTAGATCTGGTAGATGCGGAGAAAGGCGGAGTAATTCTGCTGTTGAAAGCGAACGTTGTTCTCGTCGGCATAGGCCTTCGGGTCAAGCAGGAAAATCTGTGAAGCCGGATCCACGGCGGATGCAGCTCCGATCAAATCTTGGTAGTTTTTGCGTTGTGCTTGCATGACTGCCGAAGCAACCGTCTGCTCCACTTCGGAGATCTTTGCATCCAAAGCCGATGCATCATAGCTAAGCACATCATCTTCCGTATACCCTTCATATGCTCTTGGATTCTTGAACATGCGTTGGGGATCCAGCTTGAGAGTAACCTTCACTCCAAGATTTTCCAGTTGCTTGATACGGTAGGAAAGCGAAACCGCTTCGGTTTTGACCCCGTATAGGGCAAGTGCTCGGGCGAATTCCTCCAAAGCCGATGCACCCAATGGGTCTGCGACGGCCTTTGCCGATGCATACTGAGTCAGAAGCGTTGCATCAGGAGTACGATAGGTCTGACTTCTTGTCAGATCAGATACCAACTTCCTGGCTTCCGTCGCTGCCTGGGGATTCAGGTCCTGCACGAAATCCGCTGCAGTAGTGATAGGCTCGTCCGATACCATCTGGAGCGCCGGTTCCAAAGTCGCGGCCTTGGAAGTGACGGGAAGATTTGCATAGCCTGCCAACTGCTCATCCAGCTTCTGCTGTGCCGTCAACATGGCCCCCATCGCCGAAGTTGCCGGCGGCATGGAGGCAAGCAGTGTACGGGCCTTTGCGGTCTGGCCCAAAGCTTGGTATACAGCGGCCAAAGCCGTAATAATTTCGCTGTCGCTCCTATCGAGACGGTAGGCGGTACGCAGCACGGAACGGGCTTGTTCCAAATCCCCGTAATCGACAAGATACTGGGCCCAATGGAGCAAGTGCCTCAACGAAGCATGCGTATATCGACCGTCCAGCAGGCTGCACTGTACGGCGAACTGCGCATAGGCAAGCACCTGATCAGCATCGAGACCGAGCTCTTGCATCGCAAATGCTGCATTGCCGACAGCGGTGGCATCATCAGGATAGGCAAGAAAGGTTGCCAATGCCAATGCAGAAGAGAGTGCTAATTGATCAGGAGCACACAATAGCGTAGCCGCTACAATGGTCGATTCAGAAAGCGATGGAAGCTTTCCGTATCCGAAAGCAGGGAAAGGGTCGACGGGGAAGAGACGGCGGTATACGGATAATTCCTGTACTCCGAGTTGGGAGCAAAGTAGTTGCAAAGTGGAGACGGCAGAGTCAATCAATGCCTGTCGTGCTGAGGCATCACATTCGCTTACCGGCAGGATCTCATCCATCTGGTCGGAATGCTTGTCCTCCGAAGATTCGTCAGGAACACTCAGCAGAGGAGGCAGCTCACCCATATACGTCATGGCCGTCTCTAGGTTTTCGTCACTCACACCGTAGGAGGACAAAAGAGAACGGTAGTCCAAGCCTTCGGAATACAACAGAGAAAAAACGCACAAGAGCACACCACACATGCACAAATGCTTGCAACGCATAGATCCCCCCAAGTTTGCCTAGGTCCGAATGTTCTTCTTGACTTGCTCCAGAAATGCTGGTGCATCGACTGCCGGAGAGAAGTAGTAACCTTGGTACTGGTCGCATCCGATTTCCCTGAGGAAGGCCAGCTGTTCTTCTGTTTCCACCCCTTCCGCCACAACCTTGGCTCCGACTTCCTTTGCCAACAGCAATACCGTCTTATAAATGGTGGTCGATTCGACTTCCGGATACTTGAAGATGAAGGAACGGTCGATCTTGATGGTATCGATGGAGAGTTCCAACAGATAGGAAAGCGATGAGAACCCGGTACCAAAGTCATCAATTGCAATCGAAAGACCTTGGGCATGCAGTTTCTCGACCATGGAGTTGGTGCTTGCCAAATCCTCCACAGCCGTATGTTCAGTCAGTTCCACGGTAAGCAGTTGATCAGGAATCCTGAATTCCCTCAACAAAGACCCCAATACATCCAGAAGCGCCGGATTGGACAATTCCCGGGCACTCAGATTGAACGACAAGGAGAATGTCGGGCAGGAGGCAAGTAAAAGCGTGCTGTGTTCCGCCAGGAAATGCACCACGTTTTGGATGACGAATCGCCCCAATTGCTCAATCTCCTCCATCTCGAATAACAGTGGCAGGAATTCATCAGGAGGTATGTTCCCCAACGTAGGATGTTGCCAACGGATCAATGCTTCCGCTCCACAAATGGTCCCCGTCTCGACGGAAAGCTGGGCTTGGTAATACATGGATATCTGATTGGTGGAGAACACATCCTTCAGCGCTTCGGAAATGGATCGCTGACGTGCATAGCGGGTACGCACCCCCTCGCTGTAATACAGATAGCGCTCATTCTTCGCGATATTAACCATCCGACTGGCAAGTGACGCATCGATGATCAAATCGACCAAGGTAGCAGAGGTGGCCGGTAGGAAGGATACACCGCATACCATCCGGATACTGAGATCCATGTTCTTTGCTGTATGTGAGGAACTCAGATTTTTCAGCAAGCCGGCGATATATGCACCGGTCAAGGACGAAGGCGAGCGGTCAGGAAGCAACACAACGAAGAAATCAAAGGAGAAGCAGAGGACCGGATAAGGTGTCTCGGTCAACCGTGCAAGAACCAGGGTGACATCCGAGGCAAACTTGGAGCGCTCGGTTTGGTTGAGCTGCGTCCCGATTTCCTTGCTGTTTTCCAATCGGAAGGATAGGCAGGTCAGATTCGGAGGAATTGATGGCAAGCGCATGGCTGAAGCCAAGCTCGTATTTGCATCAAATGCGGCTGCAGTGCTTTGTTCCAGGAACGTGCAAGGTGTCCAATGGGAAGGACTGTAGATTTCCACGGTGTTTTCCAATTTCCGACGCTTGGTACGGATTTCGGTAGTTGCAAGACTGACGAGCAAAAGATGTCCACTTCTTTGGGTAATCCAAGTCGGCTTTCCGGGTAGGGGTATCTGTCTCTGGAAACGGTTTGACAACCTGCCGATCAATTCGTGCTGCGAGTACCCGCTCAACTGTTCAAATGACTGGTTGCAGAAGGTGATGCGCCCGTCTGCATCACAGACGACGATGCCATCAGATGCGTAGTTGGAAATCAAGGAACTGATGCGCATTTGCTGCTTGTCACCCATTCGAAGATGGAACACCACCACAACGGCGCTCCCCAACACCAGAAGCACGAACAAAATCCCATACTTTGCAAGCGGATGCATCAAGAGAAAACTTTCGGTCAGGCCGGGAAGCTGATCAATCCGGAAGGTACTTACCAACGTCCAAAGCCTTACCCTTCCTTGAGTCAAGGAAAGTCGCTCGCTGGTTCGGGGATACAATGCTTGGAATGTGTAGACGTTCGCTCCTGAACGGAATGTACCGTAATCCCGTTGCATCAGCTGATTATGCAGATTGGAATCCAGTGCATACAGGTTCGTGCCGAGGGTCTGGCAAGAATCGTCGCCGGTAAGCAGTACCATTCCTTGGGAATCAACGAGCGAAAACTGCAGTTCCTTGGTCAAGGAGGACTGATACGCAAACAGGAAGGAAAAGAGATAACATGCATCGAAATCGATGGCAGCCACTCCCAGAAAGATTGATCCGCGATAGACGGGAAGTGCAAGGGTGATGCTGGTCTCCGTCTCATGCTCTTTGGTGATTTTCGAAACATACAGCACCCGTGGAGCCAGCGTCTTGGTCTTGAGAAACAGATCGGAATTTGACAAATCCTCCAATTCATTTTCTTTTACAAGGCTTATCAAACCTCCAGGACTCCGATCGACCTGAGCCAACTCCTTGCCTGATGCATCCAGAAATCGCTGATGCAGAATATAATCCTTCTGAGTGTTGATTCGTACAAAGAGCCGGGAAAGGCCGTACAGGCTCTGTTCATCCTGCTTCTGGACATACTCGGAAAATTCACTGGAATTATAGACGACCAACAGATCCGCGACAAACTGGGCAAAGGCATTCTCAATCTGATTGGCAATGATCAGATTGCCTTTTTCCTGCTCCGACTGGACCTTCAGGGAAGCCTGTGCAGTGAGCGAATGCTCATAGCCGACCAACAGGACATACCAAATGGCAACCACCGGGATGACCAGCAGGAGTATATCCCTGAGAATATGTACTCGAACTTTGCCCTGCAGGACCATTCCTTCTCCCTGAGTACACCCGTTTCTCTAACCCGTTCATAGGATAGCATATCCTTGAGACAGGAGAAAGAGCGCGACCGATTACGCCTCCATTAAAGCCGCTTGCCAACGCTCCAGTTTTTGCGCATATGCCAAGGTATAGGCTGGGCTGGTTGAAGGCAATGTCTCAAAATGCAGAGAGGCAGGATGGAATTTGATCAGGCTTTTATAGAAGGAACAGGCTTTCTGTCCATTGAAGAGCACCGTACTGATGGCAGGATGTTCCACCAGAAACGACTGGAGGTCGTTGGCAACCACCGTGGTGAAGGCACTGTCGCTGGAAAGCTTCCGCTCGAAGCGCTCAAGGACATCCCATAAGGCAATGTCATGGGCGATGAGCAACTCACATTTTTCCTCATACGTTCGGATCGGTCCACCGAACACATCAGCCATGATCGGCCAGAAAGCATTGCGTTCGTGTCCATAGTATTGCTGCTTCTGAGCTGAACGAATGCTTGGACCGGTGCCTAGGATCAAGCGGGTGCTGTGCTTTGTGTGAATAGGAGGAAAACCGTTCAACATCCCAGATAGTCCTTCACCGCCAAGGCACAAGCCACCCCGTCCATCGCAGCACTGACGATGCCTCCCGCATACCCTGCACCTTCCCCGCACGGGAACAAACCGTTGAGCTGGGGATGCATCCGCGTCTGCTCGTCACGGACGATGCGTACCGGACTGCTGGTTCTGGTTTCCGCTGCAAGCAGAATGGCGTCATTGGTCAAAAAGCGGGGAGCTTTCTTTCCGAACGCCTGAAAAGCCAAAGCCAGCCGCTCGGAAAGGAATGCAGGGAACAGCTTGTGTAGGTCGCTCGATACCAAGCCGGGGATGTAGGAGGTGGCGGGAAGGTCCTTGGAAACGACATGGTTGACAAAATCCACCATCCGTTGTGCCGGGGCCTTGATGGAGTTGCCGGCAAACCGATAACACCGCCTTTCCAAAGCTTCCTGGAATTCCAACATGCCCAGTGTACCGCTGAATTGCTCAGGCAGATCCTCAGGATGCAACTCAACAACCATGGCGCTGTTGGCGAAATCACCATTGCGCCCTGCACTGCTCATCCCGTTCACCACCTGCTGCCCCGCTTCAGTGGCTGCCGGTATGACGAACCCTCCGGGACACATGCAGAAGGAATAGACGCCTCGTCCCTTCACCTGCTCGACAAAGAAATATTTGGCGGCAGGCAGATACGGTGTGCGGCCTTCCGCCTGTTTGTACTGCATCTGGTCGATCAACACCTGCGGATGCTCGAGCCGGACACCGATGGCCAATGCCTTGGGCTCCAAGGCGATCTGCTGCTCAGATAGATACCGATACATATCCCGGGCACTATGTCCGGTGGCAAGGATCACCGGCCCGTTGAATGTCCTTCCGTCGGCACACACCACCCCGTACACCTGGTCGGATTTGCGCAGCAATGCGGTTACTTTGGTATGAAAATGAACCTCCCCCCCATGGGAGATGATGGTCTTTCGTATCGCTTCAATGACCAAAGGCAGTTTGTCGCTTCCTATATGAGGATGGGCGTCACTGAGTATATCCTCACTGGCCCCGTGCTGACACAACTGGGTAAGAACGGCAGAAACATCACCCCGCTTGGTAGCTCGGGTATACAGCTTGCCATCGCTGAAGGCCCCGGCCCCTCCTTCTCCAAAGCTGTAGTTGCTTTCCGGATTCACCTGCCCGGTTCTGGACAGCAGTGCAACATCCTTCTTGCGCTCATGGACATCTGCACCCCGTTCAAGCACGATGGGCTTGATCCCGACTTCAAGCAATTTCAAAGCCGCAAACAAACCGGCAGGGCCGGCTCCAACAACGATGACGGGTTTGGCATCGGCAACCTGCTGATAGCTCGTCGGCTCATACAACCGCTCCTCAGCAGAGGTGAAGAGCCGTACCAGCAGATCGATTACCACCGGGTGGCGACGGGCATCGATGCTGCGACGCAGGATATGCTGGGAGAATATCGCTTGTTCAGCCAGATTTGCCTTCTTGGCTGCTCGATTGCGAATGATGTGCTCATCACTGGCTTCTTTGGGGGAGAGACGGAGTTGGATATCGATTGACATGAATCCATTCTAGAGTCAAGGACCGATCAAGGTCAATTCAAGCTCTTCATCAACTCTCCTTATTCCTCCAACCATTTTCCATATCATGCTTGCACCAGACACATGTCTAACACGCTACACTAGGCCAACCTTCCCTCACAAGGAGTATTTCATGCGTACACTCTGTATCGGTATCGTAGTTGCAGGCCTGCTGGCAAGTCCACTCTACTGTCAAAGTCTGAGTCTGGAACAAGCATGGCAAAGCGCACAAGCGAATCATACCACCGCCCGGAATGCAAATCTTACGTTGGCAAAACAGCTGAATCAGGCGCAGACCAACGACTATCTGCCTTCCCTTTCGCTTTCAGTCGGAGCCTCGGCCAGTGCCAGCATCCTGGGTGACAGCTATCGTGCTTCGCTCAATCCAAGCATCGGCATTTCATTCTCTCTCTCCAGCAGCGACCGCTTCAGCAAAGCGGAAAAGGATTTGTTGGTCCAAACGGCACAGACTTCTTATCACGCAACATTACAGGGGTTGCAGAGTGAAGTCACCACCGCATATTGGAACGTGGTTGCCGCTTCCCTTGCAAAGCAAGCTCAGCAGCTGGATGTACAGCAACAAACACAGACACTTTCCTCCATTCAGGAAGCGTATGACGGAGGAAAGGCAAGCAGCCTTGCGGTAAGCCAGGCAAAACTAACCCTCAGTTCAGCAAACCTCAAATTGCAGGAACGCACCCAAGCCTTGGAAAACGCTACCCAGAACTTGGAATCCTATGTGGGCTATCCGGTCGATGGAACCTCCGATTCCCTATTGGCCGTGCAAAAACTCAAACCCGAGGAAGCTCTGATCTCGCTTGCAGCCAAGACCTCCACCATCGGGAACCTGGAACTCAAGGTACGGGACGCACAGCTTGCCTTGCAAACACAACAGGCCAAATCAATTTCTCCGAATCTGAACATCAGTGCATCAACGAGCTTGGGAGCAACCTTGGCCACCGATTCCTCACTTCTGAAAGATTCTACCTCCCTCTCGATGACCGTATCGCTGCCGCTCGATGCCTACCTGCCCGATTCTTCGGCACAAACAACATTGGAAAACCTTGATGCCGACATCCAAATCGCACAAAACAACCTGTCGGCAGGGATGCAGAAGCTGCAATTTCAAGTCAAGCAGGCCTACCAATCCATCTCCCAGGCAGCCGAAAACCTGCAATATCTCAAACAGAACCAAGCTCTGGCAGAAGAAACCTACAGCCTGACCCGGGCTTCCTACGAAGCCGGGGAAAGCACCTATCTCACTCTCCAGGAGAGTGAAAACCAGAGAACAAGCACCGCTCTTGCCATCCTACAGCAACAGCTTACCTACACGCTTGCTCTCTACGATCTCTCAGCTTTGCTGGAAGTCGATATCCAGACCCTGTTCGCACACTAAGGAGAACCCATTATGCAAACCTCACCATTCGAGAAAATCGTCACCATCGTTCTGTTGCTTATTTGTCTCGGTCTTGCCGGTATCATCGGATTGCATTATCTTTCCGGTTCCACATCCCGAAGTTCGACTATGCAGCGCCCCAACCAGACATCTGCAGGCGACACGACCGTCAATGTTTCGGTTGCCAGCGTCAAGCGAGCAACATTTAGGCGAACCACCACCCTCGGCGCGGAATTGGCAAGCAGCCGACAAGAGGTATCGATCCACAGTACCATCGCAGGTAGCGTGACGCAGATTTCCGTACAGGCTGGACAAACCGTACAGGCTGGCGATGCCTTGTTCACCGTAGACCCCTCAACTGCAGGCAGCAAGTATAAAAGCACGACGGTGACCAGCCCGCTTTCCGGTACGGTATATGCGCTGGATGCATATGTCGGACAACACGTGAATACCAGTGATACGCTGCTGAGTCTGGGCATGACCGGAAAGCTTGAAATCAAGGCAAATATCTCCGAGCGTTTCCTCTCCACCCTGCAGGTTGGCATGAAGGCTGCCTTCACCACTGCAGCCTGGCCGGATGAGGAATTCTCAGCAACCGTGCAAAGCATCGGTTCCCAGGTGAATACCACCAACCGTACCGTCGAGGTTATGCTTTCCATTGATACGAGCGATTCCCGACTGAAAGAAGGGATGTTTGTCAAACTCAATTTGATCACCGAACAACAAGATGATGTCCTGCTTATCCCCACCGATGCCATCACCACCTATCTGGGAGAACCGGTGGTCTACATCGCCGTGGACGGAAAAGCAAAACGGGTGGCGATCACCACCACGTCCAGCGACGACAACCAAAGCGTAGTTTCCGAAGGGCTGGTCGGCGGCGAGCAATTGATTACAGCCGGATCGGTCGTGGACGGGTCGAGCGTGAAGATCATCGGGGAGGGTATATGAAGCTCAGTGAACTTTCCGTACGTCGTCCGGTACTCATCGCCATGGTCTATGTCCTCTTGATGATCGTAGCGGCGTTGTTTGTGAAGAATTTGGACATCGCCTTGTATCCTTCGGTGGAGATGCCTACTCTTTCAGTCATAGTAAGCGCCACTGATGCCGGACCTGAGGAGATAGAACAGCAGGTTACCAAGGTTCTGGAGGATAATCTGGGTTCCTTGGACGGGCTGGAAACGATTTCCAGCACGTCATCGGACGGTAGATCGATGGTCAGGCTGCAATTCGCTTACGGCACCAATTTGGACGATGCGTACAATTCGATCAATACGATGCTCAGTCGCATCTCCCGTCAACTGCCTGATTGGGCCGATACGCCGTCGATCATGCGTTTCAATGCCTCTTCCTCCTCAACATTCATGCGGTTGCTCGTCAACGGAGTCAATGACCAACAGGCATTGAAACAGGTGGCCGAGGATACCATCTCGCCTCTATTGCTGAGAATCGACGGGGTCAGCCAGGTCGAGGTCATGGGATCGGGAGCAACACAGATTACCGTCAACGTCGATCCGATTCGGCTGCAAGCGTACAACCTGACCCTATCACAGGTCAAACAGGCCTTGGCAAGCCAGAATACGAAAGGAAAAGGGGGAACCATCACCCAGAATCTGATCGATTACTCGGTAACGATGGACAGTCAATTCTCCTCCCTCGATGCTATCAGAAATACGGTGGTCACCACCTTGGACGGAGTTCCCATAACCGTGGATGACCTGGGAACGGTAGCCGAAGAAACGGCTTCCAGCTACCGGGAGCAATACCTCGATGGTTCACCGGTGGTTTCCCTGAGTCTGACCAATGCATCAGACAGTGTTGCTTCCACCGTCGCCCAACGAGTACGGAGCCAATTGGATTCCATCAAAGCCCAGCTTCCCAAAGGGGTGAGCCTATCCATCCAGCAGGACTCGACGACGATGATCACCTCGACCCTTGACGAGGTGTACAAGAACGCCCTGCAGGGAGTGCTGCTTGCCGCCTTGGTCATCTTCCTCTTCCTGCGAAACCTGAAGGCTACCCTGATCATCTCACTCTCCATGCCGATCTCCATCCTCTTTACCTTGATGGTCATGTCCTTTTTCGGGATCACGATCAACAGCATGAGTATGAGCGGTCTGATCCTGGGAATCGGGATGATCGTCGATGCATCGATCATCATTCTGGAAAACACCTATACGTTCCGGGAGAAGAACCATGGCAGTGTAGCATCGGCCATCCTGGGCAGCGAGAACATGAGCACGGCAATCGTAGCATCCACCTTGACCACCATCTGCGTATTCATCCCTCTGATCATCTATAAGAATGAATTGGAGATGATCGGCATCATGTTCCAAGACCTGATTCTTACCGTCTGTATCGCCCTCGGTGCATCCCTGTTCGTAGCCCTGACCTTGGTTCCGGCCTTGGCGGGAAGCATTCTTCGTTTGGACAGCCGGCAGCAAAAACCATTGCGTCTGAAGGTCCTTGTGCTCATCGACAATCTCTATCGCAAGGGGGAGAAAGCCCTGGAATATGCGTATGCAAAAGCCCTTGCCTATGTTCTGCGCCACCGCCTGCTGCTCATCGTCCTGTTGCTGCTCGTATTGCTGTTCAGCCTGCAGTACTTCGGAAATATCGGCATGAACCTGACTCCGCAGATGAATACGGACGACAGCATCAGCCTCTCGATGACCCTTCCTGCAGGATCAAACAAAGAAGCAAGTCGAAGCGAGCTGTTCCGGGTGCAAAAGGAATTGATCCAGGCCCTCCCCCCAAAAGCGTACACCCAGATCATGGTGGAAGTGGGTACCGGTAATACAGGCTCGATCGAGATCAGTCTTCCGGACATAACCGAACAAAGTTATTCCACCACCCGGATAAAGGCCATGATCGCCCCGATCCTTAAAACCAATCCGGCGGCAACCTGGACCTATGGAGCAGGCAGGGGGCCGGGAAACAGTAGTCCGATCAACGTAAGCATTACCGGAAGCGATGCCACGGCCACCAAGGAAACCGTGAATGAAGTTGCCTCCATCATTGCTACCTATGTTCCCGGGGCGACCAACGTGTCCACCGATCTGGCCAATGGTTCACCTAAGATCACCCTCGATCTGGACGAACAACGGGCGAAGGACCTGGGGGTTTCCATGGATACCTTGCTTTCGACTATTTCCAACGCATTGAGCGGGGTGACGGCTACAAGTGTAGCAACCTTCAACAATGACCAGACCTACGACTTGGTGGTCCAGATGGACAGGAAGGCATACCAGACGGTCAATGACCTGGGCAATCTCCTCATCCCCGCCAACAATACAAAGGTACGTCTTGACAGCATCGCCACCTTCTCCACCAGCAGCGCTCCGGCTTCGATCACCCGGGAAAACAAACAGCGGGTGAACCATGTGACTACCGGTCTTGCCGATGGATACTCCACAAACGAGGTACAACAACAAGTCGAGCAGGCTCTGAAGGACCATCTGCTCATCCCCGATGGGGTTGAGGTCAGCCAGAGCGGGGACATGCAGCAGTTTGCATCCTATACCCCGACCTTGATACTCATCATCATCCTCGCCTTGGTTCTGGTATTCGCCGTGATGGCGGGTCAGTTCGAGTCGTTACTGGACCCATTCATCATTTTCGCCACCATTCCGCTCTTGATGATTGGAGTTGTCTGGATCCATCTGATCATGGGACAGAGTTTCACCCTCTTCTCCATCGTGGGAATCGTGGCGTTGATCGGGGTGGTCGTAAACAACGGTATTGTACTGGTCGATACCATCAACCGTCTCGTTGCCCGAAAGGTGCCGGTTACCGAGGCCTGCATCCAAGCGGCCAGAACCCGGTTGCGTCCGATTCTGATGACCACCCTCACCACCATCCTCGGTCTCATTCCCTTGGCCTTCTTCCCCGGAAAAGGGGCGGAGATGATGCAACCAATCGCCCTGACTTTCATCGGGGGCTTGGGGAGCGGAGCCTTTTTGACCCTCTTTCTCTCCCCAACTTTGTACTCGATCCTGAACAAACGAAGAGAGAAGCGGTACTTTGATCCAAATACCCTGGCCAACCAGCTGGCGCTGTTTGACAAGGAAGGTATATAAGCATTCTTCAAGACGTTCTCTCCAAACGTTCTTTGGCATGTCTCAGATTCTGAGGCATGCCTTTTCTTGTCATACACACCCCGTTGTGCTACCCTATGGCTCATCATGGAACACAACCTCATCGTAGGACAGCTGCTTGCCCTGCTTACCGCCGCTTGCTGGGCGCAGAATTCGATCATTTACCGTCACCTCGGAGAACAGGTCGGATCCGATGCCGTAGCCCATATCAGGATGTGGATCGCCTTGCCCATGGTCATGTTGCTGGCCTACACCATGGAAGGATCCTTCTTCCCTACGTCACTTTCACTGAGAACCTATGTGTTCCTGCTTTCCAGCGGTTCGATCGGGTACTTCTTCACCGACCTGCTCCTTTTCAAGGCATATGTGTTGTTGGGAAGCAGGGAGTCGATGGTCATCATGACCCTCTCACCGGTGGTCACCGCAATCTTTGGATTCCTCCTCTTTGCCGAAGCGCTGAATTCCATCCAGATTCTGGGTATGGTCACCACCATAGGCGGCGTCGCACTTATGGTGCTTCTCGATCGTAGGCATAAGGGCCAACAGGAAGAGCAGAAAACCAAGGCGAAAGGATTCCTGTATGCCATCCTCGCCTCGGTATTACAGTCGCTTTCGTTCTTGCTTGCAAAGTTCGCCTTGGAGGAGACCGGCCCCATCTCTACCAATCTGCTCCGCAATGTCGGAGGCTTGGTAACCTTCATTCTTTTCTACGGGGTGTATAAGCGTACCTTGGTCCGGCATGTCACCTTGTTTCGGAGACCCAAGGCGGTCACCCTGCTCGTTTTGGCAGCCTTTGCAGGCCCTGTGCTGGGTATGTCAAGCCAGATGAAAGCGTTCACATTGGCTCCGGTGGGAATCGTCACCACCATCACCCAGGTTACCCCGGTCCTGCTTCTGCCCTTCGATCGTTTCATTCTGCATAAGCGGATTACCGCATCCAGCCTTCTGGCCACCCTCCTTTCCATTCTCGGTGTAGCCATCCTCTTTCTTGCCGCTTAGGGCTCTTGCGTACACGTTTGCTTTTCGCTACGCTCGAAGCATGAATGTACTCTCACTCGAAGGTGTATCGAAAACCCTGAAGGACGAACCTCTGTTCGAAGGGGTGAATTTTGGGTTGGAAGCAGGGGATCATGTGGCTCTGATCGGGCGGAATGGACAAGGCAAATCCACGTTTCTCAAGCTGTTGGCCGGACAACTGGTTCCCGATACCGGTACGATCGCAATGCAAAACGATACCGATCTGGTACTGCTGGAACAACAGGTCTCGTTCCCACCAGACTGCACGATAGCCTCCTATCTCTTTGCCGGCAATGGCAAGCGGATCGAAACACACCGCTTGTACCATGCCGCGTTATCTGATGAGAACCAGCATACAAGACTTCCGTACCTCACCGAGCTGATGGAGAGCCTCGGGGTTTGGAATCTGGAACAGGAGTATCAGTCCCTGCTGGGAGAACTGAATCTGGAGGCTCGCTTCGACCAGAGGATGGACACCCTCTCGGGGGGAATGCAGAAGAAGGTTGCACTAGCCAGGGTACTGGCTGCCAAACCGACCATGCTGCTGCTTGACGAGCCTACCAACCATCTGGACATCCAGACAATTGAATGGTTGGAGCAGTATCTGAAGGCAAGCAGTGCAACCATCATCCTGGTCACCCATGACCGATATTTCCTGGATTCGGTCTGTCAGGCCATCCTTGAACTGGACAACGGTTCCGTGTATCTGCATCCAGGCAGTTTTTTTTCCTATCTGGAACGCAGGGAAGAACGGCTTGAGCGGATGCAAAAGGAACAAGACAGGCTCAAGACTATTCTCAGACGGGAGCTTGCCTGGCTCAAGCGGGGTCCAAAGGCACGGACGGGAAAGGACAGTGGACGCAAGGACCGCATCGAGGCAATGCTGGGCGCACAGATGAACGTCAACGAAGATGCGCAAAAGGG
The DNA here is from genome assembly GCF_050256055.1 of Sphaerochaeta sp. Taxonomy (NCBI): domain Bacteria; kingdom Pseudomonadati; phylum Spirochaetota; class Spirochaetia; order Spirochaetales; family Sphaerochaetaceae; genus Sphaerochaeta; species Sphaerochaeta sp. The sequence goes on from NZ_JBFWIJ010000014.1 coordinate 37,706, forward strand.
CTTTTCCTCCAATCAACGACGATTGGGAAAAAAAATCCTGGAAGCGGAACATCTGAGCAAAGCATTCGACGGAAAACCCGTTATCAAGGATTTCTCCTTTTCCTTCACCAAAGGAAACAAGATCGGGGTGGTCGGGCCCAACGGAAGTGGGAAAACCACCTTGCTCGACCTGTTGTGCGGACATCTGCAAGCCGATGGCGGGACCCTTGATATCGGATTGAATACGGTATTCGCCTACTATGATCAGCTTGGCCGTAATCTCACGAGCGACAAAACCCTGCTCGCCTATGTGGAAGAGATTGCCACAGTGGTAATCCTCGGACCGAAGGAAGTGGTAAGCGCTTCCAAATTCCTTGAGCTCTTCGGATTTCCCCCATCCATGCACCGCCAGAGCATCGCTCTGCTTTCAGGTGGGGAGAAACGCAGACTCTACTTGGTTTCACGCTTGTTGTCCAACCCGAATTTTCTCTTGCTCGACGAACCGACGAACGATCTTGACCTGCCGACCATGGAGAACCTTGAGCAGTATGTCCAGGATTTCGATGGCTGTGCCTTGGTTGTCAGCCATGACCGTGCTTTCCTGGACCAGACCTGCGATGAGTTGTTCATCATTGGAGAGGATGGGTCGGTACGCTATGAGACGATGCGGTATAGCCAATGGAGGGAACGGGAACAGTCAGAACCTGCGAAAAAGGAGACGCAACCGGTAAAATCCGTCAGCTCGTCCCGAAGAACCGAGAAAAAAGGCCTCAGCTATCGTGAACAAAAGGAATTTGAAGAACTGGAAGCAACCATGGAGACCCTACAGGCACGAATCCAAGCGTTGGAAGCAAGTTTTTCCAACGCACAGGCGACCGGGGAAGGGACGCTGAGCGAGCGCACCCAACGCTACCATGCACTACGGAAGGAACTGGAACAACTGGAGGATCGATGGCTTGAACTTGCGCAGATGCAATAAAGTCAACTTCACACTCATGCTTCTGCTAACTTCGGTATTCCTGAATGCCGGCAGCTTGTCGTCGCTTACGTTCGGGGCGAGCAACGACTGGTATACATTGGGCTTGGGAAACAATACTGATGACGCACGCTCCTTCGGCTCCGACGTGCAGGTGCAGTTTTCCGACAAACTTCAGTTCTCGTGGAAAACCGAAGCGTTTACCGACCGCATGGAAAGCCTTCGCCGCTATGATGTACAAACCTTCTCGATTGCCTATCCATTGGTGGCCAAGCAGGGAGAGCGGCTGCAAACCGACCTGCAGATGGGACTGGGATTGGTCGTGACCGGAGATACCGGGTTGCAGGATGTCCAGAATCTGCTGCATTCCCTCATTGGGCGGGACAAGGTGACCCTCCTCTATGAGGGAGCAGAGCCTTCCCTCCACCCAAGCATCTCGCTCTCCTGGGAAAGCGGGGTGCATCTTTCCCGGTTTTTGATCGGCGCCAAGTTTGAGGCACAGCAGACTTTCAACTGGGAAACCAGTGGCCAGGGGAGCCTATATGCCTCCTACGCAGATATCATACAGGTGTATGGTGGCTACCGTCTGCTTTCCATTGCAGGTATATATCCCAGTCAGAGCATCCAACAAAGCCGTTACGAAGGGCTCACGTTCGGATACTCCTATGATGGGGGATTGCTTCGCACTTCCTACTACACCTACCCGCTTACGGGATATTCCTACGGCGGATTCTCCTTCGATGTACTCGCCTTCGGAAAGCCGAAAACCTTCAGGCATTCCGACTTCAGCTTTTCCACCGGGTTTCTCTATGACCTGGAGGGGCAACAGAACCGGCTCTTCTCCATCGCGATTGGTCCCTGGAGTTTCGAGACCCGTCATAAAAACGGTCCGATGTTCAACGATCTGCAGCATCAGGAGAATCGGATCAACATCGCCTCCTTTTTGCTTGGATATCGATATGGATGGGAAGTCGAACACAGTTTCGTACAGCCGTATGCAAAACTCTTGGCCGGCCTTACCCGGCTGAATCTCATGCAGGACTATACCACAACGGTGGTGGAGGACCTGAAGGCAACCATAGGACTGGAAACCGGACTGTATGTGTTCGCCGATTCCCCATGCATCCTGGCAAACCGGAACTACCGGTTTCGTCTCAGTACGACACTCTTGTACCTAGTGAATGACAAGCGGTATGAAGCCTTCCCCTATTTTCAGGAGCACACCGGCCCTTGGATGCTTCAGGTCGGCGGCAGCCTGGAAATCGAACATGACCTTGCCTTCTCACAGAACTGAGCTTTACCAAACCAGCTTCACTTGATATAGTCCTGGTATTCGGAGGCCTTGTGCAGGGCTACGGCTCCTGTACTTGACAAGTCATCCACCAAATCCAATTCTTCAGGAGCTCACTATGGCTGAAGGCATCCCTTCATTCCATGGCAAGCAGGTGGGTGATTACATCACCCGTGTCTTGAGCGGCATGGCTCAGGGTTTGTTTGCCTCATTGATCATCGGCTTGATTCTCAAGCAGATCGGCCACTACAGCAGTATACGATTGCTGGAACAATTCGGTACCGTAGCCCAATATCTGAGCGGACCTGCAATCGGCATCGCCGTCGCGCTTGCCGTGAAAGCACCGAATCTCGGTGTTCTCGCTTGTGCAGTAGCAGGTGCAGTGGGAGCGGGAACCTTCGTATGGGGTGACGCTGCCTCTGCGGTAAAACTTGCAATCGGCGAACCGATGGGTGCCATGCTTTCGGCATTGGTCGGCGCCGAGGTTTCCAAGAAGATTGCAGGCAAAACGAGCATCGATATCATGCTGGTTCCGCTTGCCACGATTATCAGCGGAGCGTTGGTCGGACATTACCTCGCACCTTCGCTTGCCAGGTTGATGCTGTATCTTGGTTCCTTCATCAATGCCTTGACCCTGTTGTATCCGCTTCCCATGGGGATTCTCGTTTCCGTGACGGTGGGTATGATCCTCACCCTGCCGATCAGCAGTGCCGCAATCTGCATCAGCCTGGGATTGAACGGCCTGGCCGCAGGAGCGGCGGCTGTAGGATGCAGCTGCCAGATGGTCGGATTCGCCGTCAGTTCCTACCGGGAAAACAAGGCAGGCGGCTTGTTGAGCCAAGGACTCGGAACCAGCATGCTGCAGATCCCCAACATCTACAGACACCCCCTGATCTGGATTCCTCCCACCCTGACCTCAGCAATTTTGGGGCCTGTCAGTACGCTGCTCTTCCATATGGAGAACAACAGCGTTGGAGCGGGTATGGGAACCAGTGCCTTGGTAGGTCAATTCAATGCACTCGCAGTCATGGGGCTTGCAGCTTGGCCCGAGGTTGTGCTGATGCACCTGCTGCTTCCCGCTCTCATTTCGTATGGCATCGCCACGGCCATGCGAAAGAAAGGCTGGATCAAGGACGGCGACATGTTGCTGGATCAGACCGTTTCATAGAAATTGAGCAGGCTCGTTCCGTCGATTCCCAAGGTCACCAACCAGGAACCAAGACCGACCAAGTAATCATAGGCAACGAATGGGCGGAAGGAGAAGGTAGGGCCTCCCAGAACATATTGGCCTGTCAGTTTTGCCTGCAAAGCCCATGCCCCTTCACCGACAATGACCCCACTTTCCAGATACCAGGCACCTTGGGCACTGAGTTCCAGACCGAGTCCGGTCCATCCTCCGGCCAAAAAGGGAAGGTCGAGCAACCCGAGGGGGAGCCGCAAGGAAGATTTCAGGCGAAACTTGGTGCTCCCTGTTTTCTGAGGAAGGAAGGAAAAGAGCGGAAGATTGGCAGCTACGCTCGTATTGAAGGCATCCAGAACATCGGCATTGAACCGAATCATCGCCGAGGAGGACCCCAACCGCAGCTGAGCCGAAAGCGAAGCATAGGAGTACAGGTAGAGCGTATCGATGGTAAACGGCATGCCGGCTTGCAAGCCAAGGCTCAGCGAAGCGTAGGAACCTCCGAAAAAATCAGAGCTGCGTCGGTCCTGCTTCTGGAGGATGGTACCAAGGGTCAGATTGCCGGTCAGATATCCATCGCTTCCGCTCCATATTGTGGACAGTGACGGCTGGATATCAATGCGGGAGATTGATCGCGGACTGACGTGGTAGACCAAGGGGACTCCGATCGTCAGAGAGAGTTGCTGTTCATAGGACTGAGAGACTGCATTGTATTGATTCAGCTGAGCCAACAATTGTAAGCCGAAATTCCCCGGGGCGTACTGGTAGGTAAGATCAGCCACCATTCGGTTGGCTGCAAGTGACCAACCTGCCATACCCACCAGAGAATGTCGCTTCAAAAGACTGGTCATATGCATCCAGACCCCCGGTTGGAAGTGATTGGCATCAATGAAGGGAAACGGCAATACCAGATTCAAACGCAATGCATCAGCATAGCCGGATGTAGGGAAATCCTGAAGAACATACGGATCCGGTGCACCAAGGGCCGGGGCGAACGCAGCCGGCTCATCATCCAAAGCAGAAACAGGAACATGCTTCAACACCACTCCTTCACTGCTGTAGGATTCATAGATGAGATCCTCTTTGATAATGCGTGCTGCAAAGATGCCATAGGGATCGGTGAAGAGACGCAGGCATCGTCCACTTTCCCATTCATACCGGTACACCGACGATTCATCCACGAACAGAAGCGACCCGTCTTCAGTAAACAACGGCATATGCAGTGCAGCGGAAGTCGGACCGACGAGGATCTTGGGATTGTTCAATCGGTCGAAGACGACCAAGGATGTATTGCCCTGATGCAAGGCAATGGTCGCAAGCAGCGAACCGTCCGCGTTCAAGGAAGATTCGAGATACGAGGTTTCTTCCCCCTGCGCGATCAATCTGAGTGTGCCGGAGGCAAGGTCCACCTCCACCAGATCGTAGAATGGACCGTTGATTTGTGATGCTGCAGCCCGTTTCCCGTCGCTGCTGATCGCAGGATGGACCAACCGACTTGCAGACGTACATTGCCGGATGTCCATCGTGTCGAGATCGAGCAGATACAAATCGCTGTATCCCACCGAAGCATCTGACAGCGATCGTGCATCCGTTGGATCGGCATACAGATATGCAAACAGGACCTTGTCCTTTGCAACGGCGAGGGAGGAATGATCAACCAAGGAAAGCGGGATGATCTGTTCCTGCCTGCCGTTCTGGTCATAGCGAACGAGAGCGGATCCTTTGGAGGGGCTGGAGGCATAACCGATCATAGCTGCTTCGCTTTGGGCGGGCAGATAGGTATTCCCTTGTTGGGGAAGAGTGAAATACGTACTGTTCTCCGGTTCCTTGGCGAGAGTTTGGTTGTGCTGCACTGCCAGGGCGAACAGCTCAGTCGCAGAATGGGAGGTTACCTTGCGGAACGCGGGGTTCATACCGAAGAACGGGAAGGCGGCAAACCTGCGGTTGATCTCTGAAAACGCATGACTCTGGTATGTCTCGATCAGATAATCAACGAGCAGATATCCGGTGCTGTAGATACGGTTGGCCGGAGTCAGAGCGCTCGCATAGGCTCCCTGTCCAAGCGACCACATTCGATCTTGGGCGATGGGGACCTGATAGGTCAGCCCAAAGGGAAGGCTGTCTCCCCTTCCCCCCGCGCTGAAGGTACTCTCAGCATACGTGGAGATGCCCTCCACCCACCAACCGGGCATGAAGACCGTACTGAGCGAAGTGACCTCCGGACCGAGAAACCTGAGCAGCCGAGCCGGACCGACGTGTTTTGTGAGATGCAGGAAATGGGTCATTTCATGGGTATAGAGACTTTTCAGCCAATCGACGGTACGAGAACCGATGAACCGGTCATCCGGGCTGGTGGTATACAGCACGATCGCCGAGGGGAAGGTGGTGAAATACCCATTCGCCCAGGCCGGGTTGCCTGAAATGATGACCGGGACCCTCCGATCCTCAAAATTTTCCAGGAACAGGGCAAGCTGTTCGTATACCTCATCGGCAAACGAGGCGACGATCTGAGCATATACTGCGTCTGGTTCCGAGAAAATGATCCTGGTATGGACGGTATCGATGCTACGATATGCTGATGCAGATACAATAGCTTGTACTGCAACCAATAACACTATAAACACGAGAAGTGATCGCTTCAGTTTCATGCCCTCTCCCTTTGGTTACTGTACAACATGAGAGAATCGGGGTAAACAGAAAACGTCCCGCCAAGCAGCGGGACGTCACGATACAGCGATCAGAGTATCAGGCGATGGTATGAATCCACCCTTCGGGCGCTTCAATCCTACCCATCTGGATGCCGGTCAGCGTATCATAGAGTTGCTGGGTGACAGGACCCATCTTCTCCATTCCGCTGGGGAAGCTGATCACTCCATCCTTGGTCGTAATCGACCCAATGGGCGAAATGACCGCCGCAGTCCCGCACAGTCCACCCTCAGCGAAGCTGGCGACCTCCTCGAGCGGAACTTCACGTTCCTCTATCTCAAGATGCAGGTATTCCTTTGCCACATGCATCAACGACCTTCTGGTGATGGAGGGAAGGATGGTGTTGCTCTTGGGCGTCACGACCTTGTTGTCCTTGGTGACGAAGATGAAGTTCGCCCCGCCGGTTTCCTCGACATTGGTTCGGGTTGCTGCATCGAGATAGAGGTTCTCGGAGAATCCTTTTTCATGTGCATCATGGCCCGGGTACAGGCTCATGGCATAGTTCAGACCCGCCTTGATATGTCCGGTACCAGCCGGGGCGGCTCGGTCATACTCGCTGACCTGCAACCGCAACGGCTTGATCCCGCTCTTGAAATACGGACCGACCGGGGTGCAGAACATACGGAATGTATACTCGGGTGCAGGAGCCACCCCGATGACCGGCCCACTTCCGAAGAGGAACGGACGGATGTAGAGGGTTGCACCACTGCCATACGGCGGCACATAGGCAAGATTCGCCTTGACCAGCTGGTCCAGTGCATCGATGAACCGTTCTTTGGGGAAGGATGGCATCAAAAGCCGTTTCGCGGTGTCATACATACGCTGTGCATTGAGATCTGGACGGAAGGTGACCACCCTGCCATCCACCGTGGTATACGCTTTCAGTCCCTCGAAACAGGTCTGGGCATACTGAAGTACGCCGGCGCTCTCACTGATGGTGACCATTGCATCCTCGACCATCGCACCATCGTCCCATTGGTTGTTCTTCCAATAGGAGACATATCGACTATCGGTCTTGGTATAGGTAAATCCAAGACTGCCCCAATCAATGTTCTTCTTTTCCATACTCTGTTCCTTCTGCCGGAGAATCCCCGTATGCATATGTTGGGGGCTATTGTACACCTTCATATGCATTTCGTCTATTTATATGCAGAATTTTTGCAAATTAATTGACTTCACCGGGTTTTCAAGGCACTATCGAAGGCCATCGCAGAACGGGAGAAATTCATTTTTTTGACATAGGCGCAACTCTCGGCGGCCCCGTATTCCCGCTCCATGCCACTGTCTTCCCATTCCACGGACAAAGGTCCGGTATACCCGCTGGCGTTCAGTTCACGGATGATCCCGTCAAAATCAACATTGCCATGTCCGACCGAAACAAAGTCCCAACTTCGGCGGGTATCTCCGAACGGCAAAAAGGAACCGAGGATTCCGCTTCGGCTATTGCGCTGCAACTTCACATCCTTCATATGCACATGATAGATGCGGTCTGCGAACTCGCGGACGAATCCCACTTCATCGACGCCCTGCCACACCAAGTGGCTCGGATCAAAGTTCAGACCCAGGGTCTCCCTTCTGCCGAACAGATCCAACACCCGTTCGGTGGTACACCCATCGAACGCAATCTCGGTCGGGTGTACTTCCAGTGCGAACCGCACACCACATGCATCAAAGACATCGAAAATCGGTGTCCACAGGTCATGCACCAGTTGGAAACCGGCGTTGATCATCTCCTCACTGGTCTGCGGATAGGAATACCAACGTGCCCAGATGGGAGAACCGGTGAACCCGTTGACAATCTTCACACCGAATGCCTGGGCGGCCCGTGCGGTATCCTTCATCTCCTCGATCGCCCACAATCGGATCGCTTCCGGATTGCCGGCCAGATGCGTTGGAGCGAACCCATCAAGCCGTTCATCCCATATATCACCGACACATTGCCCGGTCAGATGGGCGCTGATGGCAACACATGCCAGACCATAGCGTTCCAAGGTTGCCTTCACCAGAGGAATATAGGTACGGTCATGCAAGGCCTTCTGTACATCAAAATGTGCATGGGTGGCCAACTCCACCCCATCGTATCCCATTTTCTGTGCAAGCTTGCACAGCTGATCCAAATCCAGATCCCCGAATTGGCCTGAAGCCAAGGTTACCAATCGTTTCATATGCTGCCTCCTGAGACCAGGTTCACGCACGCGCCGGTGCTGCTGCTTTGGTAGATGGCATCGGTGATGCGCATCAAAATCATGGCCTGCTCAGGCGTATTCATCGGCTTCACGCCATCCCTGAGTGCCTGTATGAAGTTCATTGCATTGCCTACCCGGCCCATGGTCTCATCCTTTTCAAAGAGGATTGTCCGATTGACCTGTCTGCCGAATTCCTCGGTAAAGAGTACGGCGCTGTCTGTACTGGTCTCATCGATGCCGTCGATGCCGAACAGACGTTCCACCTTGCCTCCGGCTTTGGTGCCTTGGAAGGTGACGCTCACCACCTCCCGTTCGTTCATCTCAGCCCAGGAATTACGGATCATCAGACATTGGCCGGTGGTGAAGGTGACCATCGCATGGCATGCTGTCTCCACATCAGTCTTTCCCGTCCCATCAGCAACGCCCCACGGTCCTTTGAAAGCAGGATTGCCCATGAAATCATTGAAGGTGGATGCCAATACACATTTCGGTTGGGGAAATCCCATGAAATACAAGGCAAGATCGATCATATGCAGCAAATCGATCACCGGCCCTCCTCCGGAGAGCTGCTTATCGGTGAACCATCCTCCGAACCCGGGGATCCCACTGCGCCTGATCCATGTAGCCTGTGCAGAATTGATGGTTCCCACCACACCGTTGTCAAGATAGTCGACCATCGCACGGCTCTCCGGTCGGCATCGGTTGTTGAAGCCGAACATCAAAAGCTTGCCTGATTCATTGGCCGCCCGGTACATGGCTTCCATCTCCCCGGCATTGCGAGCCGGGGGCTTTTCGCAGTATACATGCAATCCGTGGCCCAAAGCCTCGATGGTGAGCGGTGCATGGAATTTATTGGGAGTGACGATGGAAACCGCTTCAAGATCCGCTTCAGATTCGACCATCTCGGCCAGGCTTGCATAGGTGTGTTTGATTCCCTGCTGTTGAGCGAAGGCAGAGGCTTTTTGGGGGTTCGCATCGGCTACGGCGACCACTTCGGCGCCTGCCAAAGCAAATCCTTTTGCATGATAGGCAGCCATTCCTCCTGCCCCGACGATTCCTACTTTCATCTGCAGTCTCCTATTTTCCCTTCTTATTGCTCTGTGCCAATACGGCCACGATGATGATGATTCCAGTGACCAAACCGTTGAGGAACGGCGGGACATTCGCCATGATCAAGACGGTATTGATGATGCGCAGCATCAACACGCCCAGAAAGGTTCCGATGATCTTCCCCCGTCCGCCATCCATGCTGGTGCCGCCGATGGCAACTGCAGCGATGGCATCCATTTCATAGCCAGAACCTGCACTGGCAGCTTGGATGGAAGTCAATCGGCTGGCCAGCAGGAATGCCGCCAGACCGTACAGTGTGCCTGCATAGACGAAGATCAAGGTCTTGACCCGGTTTACATTGATGCCGCTCAGCCGTGCAGCCTGCTGGTTCGAACCTACGGCATATACGTAGGTGCCGAATTTCGTCTTGGACATCAGTATTCCCGTCAACAGGGTGATGAAAATCAAGAAAAGCATCAAATGGGGAAGGGAAAGCACTCTACCGGCGGCAATCGCCCTGAAGGGAGCGTACATTGTGTTGTCCACGGTGAACGGTCCACCCTGCCCCATCTGGTTGATCACACTGCGCCAAGCACTCATGGTGGCAAGCGTGACGATAAACGGGGCAATGCGTCCCTTGGTGACCAGAAGGCCGTTGATCAAACCGACCAGCAATCCGGATCCCAGGCAAAACAGCAACGTCAAGGTGACCGAATGCGTCGAATTGAGCACCACCACCCCGAAACCGCTGATCAAAGCCACTGCCGACCCTACCGAGAGGTCGATCATCCCCGCTGAGATGATCAAGCTCATGCCCATCGCACAGATGCCGACGATGGATCCCTGGACAAATTGGTTGGTGATGTTGTTCCAGGTCAGAAAGGAAGGACTGACGATGACTGCAACCAGCAACAACAGTACAAAGCTCAACCAATGGCTGTAGTTGTTGGTAATATTTCTCCAGGTTTGTTTGACCTGTTCCTTCGATACCGTAATTCCCTTCAATTGAGCACCTCCCTGCGGGTTCCTGTCGAATATTCCATGATGGCAACCTCGGAAAGTTGTTCACGATCCAGAGTTGCCGCTACGCGGCCCTTGTACAACACGATGCACCGATCTGCAAGCTGATGAATCTCAGGGTACTCACTGGTAAAGACAACCACCCCCTTGCCTTGGGAAGCAAGCTGTACGATCAACGTATAGATCGAGAACTTCGCCCCGACATCAATCCCTTGCGTCGGATTGTCCATCAAATACACTTGGGCATCATTTTCCAGCCATCGGCTGAGGATCACCTTCTGCTGGTTTCCTCCGGACAGCGAGGTGATCAGATCCGTATCGCTGCCCACCTTGATGCCGAGCCGCTTCCGGCTTTCCGCAAACCGGGTCGTTTCTTCCTTGGCATTGACGAACAGTTTATGGTGTTTTGCCACGAAGAAGGCCAGAGAATTATTGTTTCTGATACTCAGATCAGGGAGAATTCCCCGCTCCTTACGATTGCGGGGGATCATGCCGATGCCACGTTTCATGACATTTCGGATATCATGCATCGCCAGTTCCCCATCCTGGTTGAACATTTTTCCCTTCTGCAGCGACGACGCCCCGAACAAGGCAGTCGCCAATTCATCGGTACCCGAGCCCTGCAGGCCGGTAATGACCAATATCTCACCTTTGCGCAAGGAAAAGGAGACATCCTGGAACGTGGAGCCGCAAAGATTCCGGGCCTCAAGCACCACCGTATCCTGGATGCTGGACGCAATGCCGTCCTTGATATGTGCCTGGACGAACCGTTTGCCGATAAGCAGCTCGGTCGCCTGATGTTCATCAATTTCCTTGATCTTCCCGCTCTGGACGAACTGGCCGTCCCGAAGCACGGTGTACCGATCACAGATACGGAAAATTTCCGGCATCTTGTGGGATATGTAGATGAAGGAAACCCCTTCCTTCTTGAGATCCTCCATGATGGTGAATAGTTTCTCAATCTCCCGGTTGTTCAATGCAGTGGTCGGCTCATCCATAATGATGAGCTCACTGGAGAACAACAGCGCCCGTGCTATTTCCACCATCTGTTTCTGTGCGGTATCCAAATCTGCGACGACCGTCTTGGCATCAATACCGCTGTTCATCCCGTCAAGTACCTGCTGGGCACGTTCCACTTCCCGCTTGCGGTCCACTTTTGCATACGAGGTGGTGTATTCCTCTCCGAGGAACATATTCTGGTACACGGTCAGATCGTTGCATAGGTTCAATTCCTGATGGATGAACCGAATCTTCAGCTCGGCGGCTTTACGGGGAGTCATCCCCTCCACAGGCGTTCCATCGATGAGGATGTCCCCTGCATCCGGAGCGAAGGTTCCTGCAAGGACATTCATCAATGTGGTCTTGCCGGCCCCATTCTCCCCCAGCAGTCCATGAATCTGGCCGTTCTCCACGGAGAAGGAAACCCCTTTCAATGCTTGCACCGCTCCGAATGTCTTACAGATATCCTTCATTTCCAGGATCATACGAAGTCCCTCCCTGTCTATACAAGAGATGCCCAGAGGAGGCTTTGCAGGCCTCCAGAGGGCACACTACATTCAAGAATCCTGAAGCATTACAGGCTGTAGCGGATCTTGTACATATCGCTCTGCATATACTGCTTGTAGTTGGTCTTGTCGATCATCTCGGTGGGAACCTTGTAGCTCTTCTGGAGCTTCTCACCCTGCAGAACCTTCAAACCAAGGTCGACTGCATCGCGGACCATCGACGGGCTGAAGGTATAGGTCATGAAGTCGATTCCCTGCAAACCGGAATTCTCGAACAGCTTCATGAAACCTTCGCCGGCGGATACACCGTTGATCAGGCGGATGTTGATCTTTGCATCGCCATGATAGTTCTTCAGTGCTTCGACGATACCGAAGACGATCTCATCATCATGCGTCCAGATGGCTTTGATCGATTCAATTTCAGCCTTGCTCTTGGTGTTGAGGAAGTTCTCCATCTGCTCCATTGCAGTCTGCTGACTCCAGTTGGTCACAAAGGACTGAACCAGATTGAAGTTCGGGCTGGCGGTGGACAAGAATCCATTGGTGCGCTCCATCGGTACGGTGGAACTGTCACCCTTGAACTCAAGGTAATTCACTTTGCCCTTGGCCAGATCGTCCTTGAAATACTCGTTGAAGTATTTACCGGCGCCCTCACCAATGGCAACGTTGTCACCGCTGATCTCGGCATCGGGAGTAAGACCCGGGATGAAGCGGTCATATACGATCAAAGGAACGCCGGCATCCATGACGGACTGGGCGACACTGCGCAGCTCATCGCCGTTGACCGGCCAGAGAACCATGACATCCGGATTCATGCCCAGAATGGTTTCAACCGCATTGCTCTGTTCGCTGCTTTCAGCGGCGGTCATGAAGCGGTAGTCAAAGCCGTACTGTGCCGAAAGGGTCTTCACCTGCGCCTCACAATGACGAATGGATTCAGCGGTGAATCCATGGTCAGCACTGGGGGTAACCACACCCATCAACTGTTTTTTTGCCCCGGCTTCCTTGGTGCCCTGAGCAAATACGAAACTGGTTGCTACCAGCAGGACGAGAAGGAGTACCAATACCTTTTTCATCAAAAACCTCCTGGCAGGCATGCGTTGTTGGTTTGCCTGCACATCCGTCAGTATAAATCTTTCAGAAAATCTGTCAACTTTTTTCGAAATTATACACTTTCTACGTGATTTACTCAAAAATATGACAACTGTACGGAATATTCTTTGTAAATTCTGTAAAATTTTTCATAGTTTTACATTTCTTCTCTTGCACGAATTCACCTTCGGCATCTATAGTGTAAAAAAGAGGGAAACCCATGGATGATGCACCAAAGAAAATCACTTATTCTGCAATAGCCAGGCAGTCGGGGATCTCGATTGCAACCATCAGCCGAGTCATCAACAACAGTCCCAATGTACGTGATGATACCAGGCAGATGGTCATCAGCGCCATGCGTCAACTCGGCTACGACACCTCGTCCATCGAGGCGAAAAGCTCAAAAAGCAACGACCTGATCATTTTCAACATACCCAGCCTCGAAAACCCATTCTACAGTCTCATCATCCAAGGGGCAAAAGCCGCCGCACTGAGGAATGGATACAACATGCTGGTCAATGAGGATCCCATCAATGAAAAATCATTCGACACCTTCGTCAATCTTTTGAAGAAGACGAATGCCGCCGGCTTGATCACCACCAATTGCCTCACCCGCTCGACGCTGATCAGGCTCAACGACCTCTTTCCCTTGGTACAATGCTGTGAATGCATCAGCGGCCTGGACATCCCCTTTGTCACCATCGATGATGTGGCATCAGCCCGCAATGCGGTCCTGCACCTCATCTCACTGGGCAAGACGCGGATCGCATTCATCAATGGACCGCTTGAATACAAATATGCACAGGATCGGTTGAAGGGATACCTGCAGGCGTTGGAATATGCAAATCTGAAAAAGGATCCGGACATCATCATCCAGCTTCAGGAAATCAACTACGACATGGCGGTCTCCGCCGCCTTCCAACTGCTCAATTCCGATCAAAGGCCGGATGCCTTCTTCGCCTCCAGCGATGTGTATGCAGCGGCGGCGATCAAAGCGGTGCGCCGTTCATCCCTGCATGTTCCCCAGGACATCGCCATCGTGGGCTTCGACAACATAGAGCTTTCAACCATGTGCACCCCGTCCATCACAACGGTGAACCAACCCAAGTTCCAGCTCGGGCTGCTGAGCTGCGAGATGTTGATCAAACGAATCAGCGGCGAGCAGATCCCCATTTCCAGCATGTACATGGATACCGAGTTGATCGTCCGCGAAACTACGCAAAAAAGCGGGTTGCCCATCCGCTAAAGCGTAACCGGCAACCGGCCTTGCGCTCTGATCTCTTCTTTGAGCAGTCTGGCAAAAGCCCGGCATACCTGGGACTTGTAGGCATACCCGGCGAAGCTGCGAATCCGCCTGTCGAGCAGGCTCAAGTCATAGGGATCACGGAGCGCGATTACACAGACATCTGCTGAATCGGCCAACGCATTGGCCAATGCAACCTGGGCTGGATACTGATGGGCATTGTAGGTGCCCATCACCACCGAGGAATGGGCTTGCGCCGTTTCCAGGATGCGTGCAATCTCACCTGCATCAGGATTTTCACTGCATTCGACCCAGTCTGCGTCAAACAGATGAGCCATCTCCCGACTGAATACAAGCTCATACTCACTGCTGCTTACTGTGGTTGCAGCAAAACAACGGGGGCTTACGAACAATGGGCGAAAGCCCAAATGGAAGGGAACATCGTTGACCAAGGTCAGGCTGCGTTCGTACAGATCGGCATTGATGCGTGCATGCTCATCGCTTCCCACCACAGATAGCGGAAAACCGGGTTGTTCGCTGAGCATTTGCTTGGCTGCAAGTATCTTGTTCGTCGAAGCCTCGAACTCCTTTCGATCCAGCCTGCCCTGCAAAAGTGCATCCTCGATTGCTTTCACCGCCTGGCAGCCGAGCTCCACATGATGACTGATACACAATACATCCACACCGGCTTGGAGCGCCTTGACCGAGGAGATCTCCGTCGTATACTGCTTGGCGACGGCATCCATCTCAAGACAATCGGAGAACACCAACCCCTTGAAACCAAATTCCTGCTTGAGCAAGCCGGTGATGATGCTCCGGCTCAAGGTCGCCGGCACCCGCTCGCTCTCCAAACCAGGAAACAGAATATGGCTGGTCATGATGCCCTGTATCCCATCCACGATGGCCGCCTTGAACGGAGCGAGATGCTCTTGGAGAGCAGCCAGATCTCCAATGACGGTCGGAAGCGCCAGATGACTGTCCAGATGGGTATCCCCGTGCCCGGGGAAATGTTTGCCCACCGCCATGACCCCACATTCCTGTATGCCTTCAAGGAAGGGAAGCGCAAAGCGTTCGACCGTCCGTGCCGTATCTCCAAAACTACGCACCCCGATTACCGGGTTGTGTGGATTGCTGTTTACATCCAAGGACGGGGCGAAATCGACGTTCACTCCGAGCGCGCGCAGTTCCTCCGCAGTTATGATCCCTGCCTGCCTGGCAAGCTGGACATCATCCGTACCGGCAAGCGCCATGGCCGACGGAGTGATCGTACAGTCACTGCTGAGGCGGCTCACCATCCCACCCTCCTGGTCGATGGTGATGAAAGCGGGAGTTGCGCAAGCATTCTGCACCAAATCCTGGATGTCGGTGCAAAGTGTAACCAGTTGGGTCTTGTTGGCAATATTGCGGGAAAACAGGATGACGTTGGCGATTTTGTGGGTTTTGACCGCATCAATGAACGCCCGGTCCATCTCGATGGAAGGAAATCCGCATACCACATGCTGCCCGATCATCTGCTGCAGGCTCAGCTTTGCACCCTTCATGTTCGTTTCCTCCCGACCTGCCGGTCAGCATACCATACTTGGCGGAAAAACGCAAAATCGGCGTTGGACGAAACCGCCCAACGCCTGCATAGGAAATACTGTGTGTGGAGTATCAGAGCACCTTCTCGATTGCCTTTGCGACTTCGCCCAGGTTGTGGGTCGGCTCAAAGCGGGCGACCACTTCCCCGTTGCGATCAACCAGGAATTTGGTGAAGTTCCACTTGATGGAAGGGTCCTTCTCATATTTCGGGTCAACCTTGCGTAGAATCTCATCAAGAATCGGTGCGATCTTGTGGCTCATGTCGAAACCTGCGAATCCCTTCTTGTCCTTCAGATACTTGTACAACGGGATTGCACCTTCGCCGTTGACCTCTATCTTTCCAAACTGGGGAAACTTGGTTCCGTATTTGAGCGTACAAATTTCGTGGATCTCCTCAATCGCCTCAGGAGCTTGTCCATCGAATTGGTTGCAGGGGAAGTCCAAGATCTCAAAGCCCTTCTCCTTGTAGGTTTCATAGATATGTTCGAGTTCCGTGTATTGGGGGGTGAACCCGCACTGGGTGGCGGTGTTCACAATCAAGAGCACCTTACCCTTGTATTGGGAAAGCTTCACTTCCTCCCCTTTTCTTCCGTGTACGGTAAAATCAAGTACGTTCATGTGCTCCTCCTAACTATATCGCTTACTATTTAATTTATCACAACTCTTATAGAGATAGTACGAAACGCGTACGCATTTGTCAAGCATCACAGGAGGGTTTTCATCCGTTCTTCGATTACAATCCGTGTAGCGGTAGGTTCAAACCGGGCGACGACATCTCCGTGACGGTCAACCAGGAACTTGGTGAAGTTCCATTTGATCGAGGGGTCCTTCTCATACTCGGCATCGGCCTGACGCAGCCTTCTCTCCAAACCCGCAGTCTTCTCATGGTTCGGATCAAAACCGGCAAATCCTTTCTGCTGCTTCAAATATGCATACAATGGATCCTGTTTCGGTCCGTTCACCTCCAGTTTTGCGAATCGGGGAAAGGTGGTTTTGTAGGTGAGCGTGCAGAATGCATCGATCTCCTCGATGCTTCCCGGAGCCTGTTCCTTGAACTGGTTGCAGGGAAAGTCAAGGACTTCAAATCCTTGTGCATGATAATCCGAATACAGGCTTTGCAGCATCTCATACTGCGCTGTAAAACCGCAGTGGGTTGCGGTATTGACGATCAGAAGAACCGTACCGGCATATGCAGACAAGCAAAAGGGCTTGCCGTGCATGCCGGTTACCGTAAAGTCATGGATGTTCATCGTGAGCCTCCTAAGCAAAGCATCCCGCCAAACTCGGCAGGATGCAAGACCTCAGCGCCCACTACTGATCAAGAAAGAGAGGTGATACACTCCGTTATGGATACGGTATTGCTCCAGCGTGTCAGGTCCGCAGGTGGCCGTGCCCACCCCTCGGACCGCTGCATCCAGGTACAAGTGGTACGTGGGGCTTTCCTCAAGCTCGTCTGCATGCAACTTCTCCCACAACTCGGAGAGCGAATACCGGTGCAATGCAAAACCGAACGGTTGGCAGCCGGAAAATCGGATTGATCCCGTATCGCCGTCATAGAGGTCCAGACGCCTGAGTTGCATATGCTCCCCATGATCCTGGGGAACAATATACGGAACATAGAGTTCATCGATGGTTGCAAAAAAATCCCCCATCCGTGCACCTTCGGCACGATCGGGATAATTCTCCTGCGGTCCGAGGCCGAACCACCGGACGGTCGACCATGCCCGGTCCAGATTGCATCGCAGCCCGACGCGTGGATACTCTGCAAGGTCACCATCAAGGTCGAAAGTACAGGAAAAATAGATGCGATCGGCACTGAAGACCCAATGTTGGATGAGTTTCCCGAGCTTTGCGACGTTCGGCGTCTTGATCAGGTGTTCGGTGTGCACGCACCCTTGGGCGACAGTACAGGAAAGCAAGGAGAGGTACGCCTGGTCCAAGCCCTTGTCCAACCAAGGGCCGAAGGCTTTGTTGTCATGGTAGAAGGCGTATTCGGGAAGGCCTTTGTTTCCCTGCAGGGTCTTCAGTCCGTCATTCTCCGTTGGACACCGGAACAGGCTGATGGTCAACGGCTCGGAAAGCAGTTCCCGTTGGCCGACATACCTAAGGCCGCTGAGCAGCCCTTCGGCATTGATACGTGCCGTATAGGCCTCGGTTTCGACAAGGCACGAACCATCCCTACCCTGATGCACTGCAACCGGATTCATCACCGGCATCAAGGGGGCGGACGGGCTCAATGCAAATTGATCCCATGCAATCCGGTGGCCCGCCTCTGCCCATGCTGTGGGTGAAAAGAGCACGGTCTCAAACAAAATGAAGGTCTGGGCTCTCTGCATCAACTTGCGAACCGCTTCACCGGCTATAACCGGAAGCATAAAGTCAACCTGATCACCCGCTTTGATGACAGGAAGCTTTACAAAACCCTGCAACGGCGTTTCCTGTACTTCGCTGAAAATCTTGTAACGTACCTCTAGATCCTCGGTAGTTGAGAAATCCATGGCATTGTGCAGGGTGAAGGTTCCCGTGCAGGGGGAAACGCTGGTGATATGGATTGCCTGTTGGACCTTCAGACATTCGGCCATTGCCGGTTTGGGTGTCCGATCGGGCAGAACCAAGCCGTTGAGGCAGAAGTCGTAGTCCGTGGGACGATCGGAGAAATCCCCGCCGTACCGCCATGTGCGTCCCCCACGATGCATCGATTCCCGCCTGGGATCCAACCCGATGCACCTTCCCCGGTCATCAACCAGAATGCCTTGGTCGACCCAGTCCCAGATGAAGCCGCCCTGCAGCCCCCGTGAGCTGCGGATGAGTTTCCAGTAATCGGAAAGGCTCCCGTTGGAATTTCCCATTGCATGACTGTATTCGCACATGATCAAGGGGCGGTCATCCTCATCCGCTTCGGTTGCATGATCCCACGCTTGCAACAAGGTTATGGGTGGGTACATGGGGGAAATGATGTCGGTGGCGCTGACTCCGCGCTTCAGGCTTTCAAGCGTATGGGGCCCCTGCCCCCACTCCGGGCGGTTGGCGCCTTCATAATGGATGGGCCGTTGCGGATCGAAGCGCCGCAACCACGCGGCACAGGCATCCTGGTTCTGTCCATATCCGCTCTCGTTGCCCAACGACCAGATGATGACCGATGGATGGTTGTAATCCCGTCTTGCCAGGCGCTGTACCCGATCAAGGAAGGCCGAAGCCCAGGCCTCGTCGCGGCAGATCGTATCGTAATTGGCATGGGTCTCGATGTTCGCCTCATCCATGACATACAGGCCGTAGCGGTCGCACAGTTCATACCAGACTGGATCGTCGGGATAATGGCAGGTACGCACAGCATTGAAGTTGTGCTGCTTCATCAAACGGATATCACGGACCATGCTTTCCACAGTGAGCGTCTTGGCGGTGCATTGGTCATGTTCGTGGCGGTTCACCCCTTTGATGAACACGCGCTTTTTATTGATCAAGAGACGGCGGCGGGAGATTTCCACGGTACGGAAGCCGAAGGGGATCACCCGATGCTCGGCTCCATCGCCCAGCGAAAATCCCATATAATACAAATTCGGCTGTTCACTGCTCCAAAGCAGAGGATTCTCGACGGTACACGTGGTGTGAAACATCCCATCCTTCCAGGTTGCCTGCTTCGATTCGATCAGCATGAGATGCCCATCATACAGCGATACGACAAGCGAAGCAGGGTTCCCGCTGCAAGGAACCCTGATCTCCACTCGGCCCTCTCGGAAGTCGGAGGCAAGTTCTGTTCTGAGCTTGGCATCGGCCATGCTCACCGCCCCTCTACGATGGAGGCGAACACTGCGGTGCAGACCACCGAACCACCACTGATCCTGATCCTCGATATACGAGCCGTCACTGTAACGCACGACGATGAGCACCAGGGTATTCCTACCTGCAACGAGTGCATCACTGAGGTCAAACGATGCAGATAAGCGGGTGTCCTTGCTCATGCCGATGAACGTTTCGTTCAAATAGACTTCAAGATAGCTTTCCGCACTGCCGACTTCGAGCACCGTCCGCTGTTCCAACCATGCGGCATCCAGAACGAAGCTCGTCCGGTACACACCGGTCGGATTTGCCTGGGGAGGAAACGGAGGTGTATTGGGAAAGGGCATGATGACATTGGTGTAATGCGGCTTGTCATACCCTTGCATGGTCCAGGAAAGCGGTACCTGGATACGGTCCCACTCCAAGTCGGAAGGCTCGTCCAGAATGGTCGGCTCCACGTCGAGAACCCGTTCATAATATCGGAACGACCAACTTCCATCCAAGGAAACCACCGATGGGGAGGAGGCGCCGTTCCGTCCCTCGGGGCCCAGCAATGCATCAGAAAGCGCTTGTTCCAGACTTGGAAAAGCAAGCGGAAGAGAATGCATCTCCAAGCGGTTCATTGAGGTGATGCCGGGTTGTTCCCATGCACGGTTTTGTAAAAACAGCGTAGCCATACAAACTCCTTGTCGTTTTATTTGACGGAACCGAGCACCCCTTCGACGAACCGTTTCTGTTGGGTGAAGAAGAGGATCAGGGTCGGCAGCGTAGTGACGGTGACCGACAACATCAAAATCCCGTAATCGGTGGTGTATCCGGCGGTCAGGCCGGTGATGAGCAGCGGCATCGTCTGACTATCCTGGCTCTGCATGATGATCAAAGGCCACAGGTAATTATTCCAAGCTGCCATGAACGTGACAATGGCGGCAGCTGCGAATGTCGGAGCCATGATGGGTACAAAAATTCGGAAGAAGATGCCGAATTCGCCCAATCCATCCACACGGGCCGCTTGTACCGTCTCGATCGGAAACGACTGGGCGCTTTGACGGAAGAAGAAGATGAGAAACGCGGTGGAAATGGTGGGCAGGATAAACCCGGTCGTGGTATCAAGCAACTTGGCTTGGCTGAATAACCGGAAAAGGGGGACCATCAGGGCGGCGAACGGAACCATCATGGAAAGCAGGAGCAGTCCCATCAGGGTGTCCTTGCCCTTCTCGCGATAGACCTGGAAGCCATAGCCGGCCAAGCTGCAGACAAACAGACTGGCAAGCGTATTGGCAAATGCGTTGCGCAGTGAATTCCAGAAGGCATTTCCCAGACGCACCGTCGAGGTGAGTGTCTTGAAATTGGAAAACAGATGCGTTCCGAAAAACAGCCGACCTTTGATGATGTCCACGCTCAAATTGGTGGAACTGACGATCATGAAATAGAAGGGGAATACGGAAAACAGGCAGATGATAATCAAGAACACATATTTCCCCACGCTGGCAGAGTGGTGTTGTTTCATCGTTTGTCCCCCACTTTCACTTGGATGAATGAGAGAACCGCCACCATGATCAGGATTGCATAGGAGACGGCAGCGGCATACCCGAACTGCGGGTTGTACATGAAGGACAGATTATAGATGTACTGACTGATGGAGAGGGTGGAGATGCCCGGCCCTCCATTGGTCAGGTTTTTCACTTCATCAAACAACTGGAGCGTCCCGTTGGTCGACATGATGGTCGTCAACAGGATGACCGGCTTGAGCAACGGGATGGTAATGGAGAAAAACTGCCTGCTGCCCGAAGCGCCGTCAATACGGGCGGCTTCATATACCGAACGGTCGATGTTTTGCAGTCCCGCAAGATAGAATACGGTGTTATATCCGGTCCAGCGCCAGGTAATGGTAAGGATGATGACAAATTTGGACCAGATGGGATGGGTCAGCCAACTCAATGGCTCGGAAAGGAGTCCCAAGGCCATCAGGGATGTATTGGCGATTCCATCGATGGAAAAGAATGATTTGAATATCATGGCCGAACTGACCAGACTGGTTGCACACGGCAGGAAGATCAAGGTTCTGAAGATGCTCTTGCCCTTCAGACGCGGGTCGTTGAGCAGGGAAGCAAGCACGAGGGCCAACAGGAGCATGATGGGAACCTGGATGACCAGATAGGTAAGTACATTGCCAACCGATGTGAGGAACATCTCATCCTGGAAGAGTCGGGCGTAGTTCTTCAGCCCGGCGAATTTGAGGTTGTTTCCCCTCCCCGACTGCAAGGACAGCAGAAAGGCACTGATCATCGGATAAAAATTAAGAATGAAGATGAACAATGCCGCAGGGATGACGAACAACCAGCCGTATAGGTTGATTTTCTTTGTCAGAGTCGTATTAGCCATGGTGCCTTTCCCTCATTGGTACAGAGCGAGCACTCCGATACCGCCAGTATACAGCGGTATCGGAACACATGCGGAAATTTCTTACTCGCTCATCAAGAATTCGACGTTCTTTTGTGCAGTGGCAAGCGCGGTATCGATATTGGTTCCCTGCATCACTTCGCTGAGGGCGCGGGCGATGGCATCACGGGCTTCATAATTGAAGACACCATATTTTACATTGGGCACCTTGCCTGCATAGGATACCAGATCCTCATAGATCTTCTGGCCGCCGAAGAATTCGATGGGTTGTCCATAGACCGGGGACTTTGCAGCGGGCAACCAGGTGGCAATGGCTCCGCTGGAGGGGAGAATCGTCTCATAGAGCTTCACACTGCCGGCAAATGTTTTCGCCAGGAAATCAATGGCTACATCAGGATGCTTGGAATTGGCCATAACCATCCACCCGGAGCCTCCCTGGCTGGAATAGTTGACCGAGCTGGCGATCTTGGCGAAACGCGGGGTATTGGTGACCGCCCACTTGCCGCTCTGGCTCTTTTCCGCCTGGATGGATCCGCTGATCCAGCATCCGTTGATCGTGGATGCGACCGTCCCGTTGTTGAGCGTGGCGATATAGGCATTCCAATCAGGAACGAGGATGCATACTCCGCTTTCCACCATTTCCTTGGTGATGCGCAGCGCTTCCTTGAGCACCGGGTTGTCCTTGATGTAGGCTTTGCCGTTTGCATCAAACATCCAGGTGCCTGCACTCTGGAGCATCAGCATGGGGAAATCCGGTTCATTGGCAACGGTGGAGATCATGGCTACACCGGTCTTCTGCTTGACGATCTTGCCCAGCTCGATGAATCGTTCCCAGGTGATGTCGGTGAAATCACTGACTTTCAGGCCTGCCTGCTCGATGAGGTCCCTGCGGATAAAGGTACCGGTAGCCCCATTGTCAAACGGCACACCATAGTGTTTGCCGTCCACCGTCCCTACGTCAACCTTGAACTGAGCAAACTGGGAAAGGTCGAGTTTTCCATTCAGCGCCACGAATGCGTCGGGGTACGTCATGATGTTCTTCTGGATGGCATTGTCCTGCATCAGGATGATATCCGGAAGATTCTCGGTGGCTTTCGCACTGAGACTGGTGATCAATTTCTGCTGCAGGTCGGCCCAAGGGGTCTCCACGACGTTGATCTTCACGTCCGGGTGGTCGACGTTGTAAATCTTGGCGGCTTCGTTCATTGCATAGATGTTGAACGTCGGGTCCCAGCACCAGACGGTAAGCGTAACCGGTCCTGCTGCTTGTGCAGAAGGTGCAGCAGTTTCGGTCTTTCCGGCAGCGAATGCCGCTGCGGAGACTACCAGCAAGAGTGAGAGCAGCAGATACAGAGCCTTTTTCATTGTGATCCTCCTTGTATTCCTTGAACAACTATATTGTTCTGTCACTACCTCTGCATCATAGGGCTCCGCCATAACCGCCCGAAAGTGACAGAAATACTGAAACCTGCAAAAATACCGAATTCATCTGGTACATTTGTACCGACGAAAAGAAAGGCTATGCTATACTCAAGGATATGGAAAACGAGCAGGCATTCACCATACACCTCAGCTTCAGACAAGCCTTGGTCCTGTGCATTCTTGCTCTCTTGCTGCTCGCTTCAATTCTGTTTTGGGTAACCTATGGATGGGAAGGGACAGAGAGCTCCCGCCCGTTCGAATTCTATCGTACATTTTTCTTTTTCTTTGCATTCTACAGCCTGTGCATCCTGCTGCTCACCCGGTGCCAGACACTTTTGGGCATTCTGTTGCTCTGCTTTCTTGCACTTACCTCCCTATTGGTACTCGACTACTCGCTCAACGATTTTCTTACCATACGGCTCTGTTTGTATCTTGCCTTGCAGGCAGGTCTTTTGCTGCATATACAGTGGCCTTATCAGATGCTTTTTCCTCCCACCTTCAGCCTGCTCTCCCTTTTGATGTTGTTCATGCCTCCCATCCTTGGCGCCAACGACCTCAACCCCGCCCTCCGCGGCGTGCAAGCCGAGGAAGCGCTTGCCTTTCTTGCCTTCCTTTTGCTATGCGGGTACATGCAGGTCGCACTCACACGTTTCCAAGCCCTCGGGGATAAGGCCAAAGCGCAGATTGCTGTCTTGGATACCACCATCACCAAGCTGACGGTATTCAGCCAGAGCCTGCAATCCTATGCCCGGACAGCGGAACTGGAGGCTGCTAAAAAGGAGCGCTATCGGATTTCGCGCGAGATTCACGATATCAGCGGGTACATGTTCACCAACATCATCGCCATGATGGACGCCTTGGTCGCCACCGGTTGCCGCAACAGCGAGAAAACCACTGAATTGTGCAGCGCAGCCCGAAGCCAGGCCCAGGAAGGGTTGCTCGAAACCCGACGTGCGTTGCATCTGCTCAGAAAAAGTGACGCAGAGCGTGAGGTCGGTATGCGGGCAATCCACAAGATCAAGAAGATCTTCGAAGGGACCACCGGGGTGAAAGTTGAGATAGAGGCGGGAAACCTTCCTTCCTCATTCGGAGATGAATTGGACCTGATTCTCTATCGGATTGTCCAGGAAGGTCTGACCAACGCCCTGCGCCACGGGCATGCAAATCGTGTACGCATGCTGTTCTGGATCATTGGGGAATCAGTGCAGGTCATCATCCTGGACAACGGCAGCGGGGCGAAGAAGATCATCAAAGGAATAGGTCTCGCCGGTATGGAAGAGCGGATAAGCAGATTGGGAGGAACGGTTCGGGCGGAGAACGCCCCGGAAGGGGGCTTCCAGTTGACGGTGACCATTCCCTTGCAGAAGGAGCAAAGCAATGATTCGTATTCTGTTGGTTGACGACCAACCGCTCTTTGTGGAGAGCCTGAGGATGAGTCTTGAGAATTACACTGATGACTTTCAAGTGGTGGGCATCGCCAAAAATGGCGGCAGCGCCGTTCAGATGGCGTTGCAACTAGATCCCGATGTGATTCTCATGGATGTTCATCTTCCGGATATCAACGGGGTGGAGGCAACCAGACGCATCCTGGAACGGAATCGAAGGATCAAGGTGGTCATGCTCTCCACCTATGATGAGGACGAGTACGTGAAGGAAGCGCTGCGCATCGGTTCCTCAGGATATCTGCTCAAGGACATCTCCCCTACTGAGTTGATCGCTGCGATCCGGGCGCTGCTTTCGGGTTTGGTGCAGATATCGCCGAAGATTGCAACCAAACTGATCAACGCGATGTATGACGGGACCAGCCCCAAGATTCCCGAGGTCTCCAGCCGCTTCGAATGGTTCGACACCCTGACCGATCGGGAAAAGGAAATCTTCGGCCTGATAGCCACCGGTTATGACAATCAGCAGATCGCAGACCATTTGCAGCTTGCCGAGCAGACGGTACGCAACAATATCAGCACCATCTACTCCAAATTGGAAGTCAAGGATCGTTTCGAAATCATCCGTTTGGCCAATCAGATTCATTATCACTAGACAACCATCCTGTTTTGTCACCCTTTGCACTGGTGTTTGTTTCTTCTATGTGAGACCATGGAGATACAGAGGAGCAGAACCATGAAACAAACTATGAAAGTGCTCATTATTGCCTTGTTGCTTTCGGCCGGCGTTCTTACCACCCTTTCTGCACGTGATAAAAGCATTGCCGTCGGAGCCCAGATCGGCTTTACCAGTACCGGTGTAATTGCCGATATCGGCCTCGGTTCGATGTACGTACAGGCAGGGATAAACTACCCGCTGGGGATCACGTATATCGCTGCACAGACTGATTCGAAAGATAAGTTCTTCGATATCTACACATTCAATGCTGATGTCAGCCAGGCATTTGCCCTAAGTGATAATTTTGACTTGAAGGTGGGGATCGGGACCACGGCGTTCACCAACTTCGGCCCGGTTGTCATCGGCTTTGCAGGTCCGGTACTCAAAGGAGAGTATTGGATACCGAACAAGAATACCGGATTGTTCTTGAATCTGAATATTCCCTTGATCGCTTACGGATTTGTGGAAGGAGATACCAACTTTGATGGAGGCATCGTGTACAACCCGCTGCTGCCCTTGGTAGGACTGGTTACCTCAACGGTAGGCGTGTTGTATTCTTTCTAGACATGTATGCATTAATTGTATAAATATCATACATGTATACATATTTGTTGTAATATTTTAGTATTTTACAATAAAACGTATTAAATTTATGCTTTTGAGCAATAAATCTGGCGTTTTTCGCCAGATTTATTATTTTCTTGACAATTTTTGATTTCCATCTCAATACTTTCCCATACGAAATCTCTAGGTATAAGGAGAGAGAAACAATGAATGTTACTATTACCCTCATTGTTGTGTTGTACATGCTCCTGATGTTGGCGATTGGATTCTATTCTTCGAAGAAGATAAATTCCAACACCGACTTCATGGTGGCAGGGAGAAGGTTGGGTCCGCTTTTGATGGCAGGAACCCTTGCAGCGACGGAAATCGGAGGAGGCAGTTCCCTCGGTGTGGTCGCAAACGCCTATGGTTCCTGGGGTATGAGTGCCTCATGGTACATCATTGCCATGGGACTCGCCTTCATGATCCTGATCCCGCTTGCTCCGAAATTCCGGGCAACCAAGGTCAAAACCGTTCCTGAGTATTTCAGAAGACGGTATGACAAGTTCTCCGGCGGATTCAGTGCGATCGTCATGCTGATGGCACTCATCGGTTTGACCGCAGGTCAGTTCAAAGCCTCTGCTTCCATTCTCGAAGTCATGCTGGGCCTCGACTACACCACCAGCCTGATCATTGTTACGGTGGTCATCACCGTGTATGCAGTCATGGGCGGACTTTGGTCGGTCACCCTGACCGACTTCATCCAGGTATTCCTCATTGTGATCGGCATGTGCATCGCCATCCCGTTCGCCTTGAACCTGGCAGGAGGATGGGCCACGATCAAGCAGACCGTCCCCGCAGAACACCTGAGCCTCACAAAGGGTATCGGTGGTTGGGGACAGATCGCAGGATTCGTAATCATGTATGTCGCTACCTTCTCCGTCGGGCAGGAAGCGGTTTCCCGCTACTATGCCGCTCGTGACGGAAAAGCAGCCATCCAAGGGTCCATCCTTGCTGCAATCGTAAACTTCACCTTCGCCTTTGTTCCGGTTATCCTGGGTCTTGCCATGCTCAGCCTGTTCAACCAGAACCTGCTTGATGCCAATGTCATTGATGCATTGAAGAACAATTCACGCTATGCACTCCCTGCCTTGGCAGTCGCCACCATGCCCGCTGTGGTCACCGGTATTCTGTTCGCCGGTATCATCAGCGCAACGATGAGCTCTGCGGACAGCGACCTGCTTGGCGCCGGTTCGATCTTCAGTAACGACTTGTACAAGATCTTCATCCGCAAGGGTGCGAAGGACAAGGAAGTCATGATGGTTACCAAGATCGCCATGGTCGTAGTATCATTGTTCAGCTTGGTCACCGCCATCGCAGCAAACAATATCCTCACGCTGCTTGCGTTCTCGTTCACCCTCAGGGCGGCAGGAACCTTTGTTCCATATGTAATGGGGCACTTCTGGAAGAAGTCTTCCAGTGCCGGTTCGGTTTCCTCGATCCTCATCGGAAGCATACTGTTCTTCCTGATGGACCGAAAAATCGTTCCCCCCATCCCAAAGGTAAACAACATCATACCCGCTATTTTGGTGAGTCTGGTTGCGTTCTATATTTTCTCAGTCCTCTTCCCCCCGAAGCAACAGTCGCTTGACTTGCTCTACGAGGAAGACTGATCATACAAACGATCAGCAGGAATGTGCGAGAGCCGTCGGAATCCGACGGCTCTCATTTTCTTGCATGGCTTTATGTTTTGGTTACACGTTGATCCAATACTGCTTGGGAACCGGGTTCGCCCCTTCCCAGATGATCTGACGGAAATGCACAGGATCGGTGTTGCCCTCGGTGTTGATGAACAACACCTGGCTGTCCTGGTCCAGACCAAGTGCGTCCTTCAACTCCTTGAGCTCAGGGTACTGCATGATCGAGGCGAAGGCTCCGAGGGTCACCGCACCGCTTTCACCACTGATGATGAACGGGTCGCCGTTGAGCGGAGTGGCATACATACGCATACCCTTGGCTGCAATATAATCGGGGACCTTGAGGAATGCATCGGCATCCTCATTGAGGATCTGCCAGGCGATCGGGCTGGGATCGCCGCAGGCGAGACCGGCCATGATGGTATCCAAGGCTCCGGTAACCGAATGGGGGGTGCCGTCGTTGGCAAGCGCGCTTTCGTAGATGCACGGAGCTTTATCCGGTTCCACCACGATGCACTTCGGACCGTCCTGTCCGAACAGGGCATGATAGAACCCAATGACCGAGGCCGCCAATGCACCGACACCAGCCTGTACGAACACATGGGTCGGTTTGACGATTCCCACCCCACTGAACTGTTCCTGCGCTTCGGTCAACAACGTGAGATAGCCTTGCATGATCCAAGTGGGAATCTCGGTATAGTTGTCCCAGCTGGTGTCGCTGATGATGGTCCACCCGTTCTTCTGGGCATCTATGGCAACCTGGCGTACCGCGTCATCATAGTTCCCGTCCACGACGACAACCTTGGCCCCGTTGCTCTTGATCGCATCGATACGACGGATCGAAGTCTCCGAATGCACGTAGATCACGCATTTGAATCCCAGCCGTTTCGCAGCCCAGGCAATTCCCCTGCCATGATTGCCGTCGGTGGCACTTGCGAAGGTGATGTCCCCCACTTTGTCCTTCACTTCCTGACTGGCAAGATAGGAAAACGGGGTATCCTCACCAAGAATGCCCAGTTGTTTCTGCAGATAGCGGTAGAGCGCGAACGAACCGCCGAGCACCTTGAAGCTGTTCAGCTGCAACCGGCTGGACTCGTCCTTGGTCCAGATGCCGCCCACCTTGAACATGGAAGCCAGGTTGGGAAGCCCTTGCAACGGACTCATCCGGTAGCCGGGGATCTGCCGATGGAAACGGCGGGAACATTGCGCTTGCTTCATTGAGAACAGCTGTTTGGCAAGTTCCACATTCTTCTGGTGCGGTTCACGTACAATATAGGAAATTTCCTGATTTGTACCAATCATGATATCCTCCAATTGGAAAAATCTACTTAATCCGTATTTTTTACCCTAATTAACTACCAATATCAGAAATTATTCAAGAGTCTATTACCGATATGATGAATTTTTTAACAAGATATCAAAAAACTGGAACATTGGTGCAAAAATGCCCTCAGAAACGATAGCGTGCACCGATCTGCGCAAGGAAGGAAACCGATACCTGGCGATACAAGGCAGCTGAGGAAGGGGTGTAGAACAACCCATATCCGAACGAGACGGGAAGGGAGAAATGGCCGAACAGAATTGGCTCAACCCCGAACCCTCCCCCGAAGGAGAAGGATGGAGTGAAATCGGTTGAATACTCAGATGAATCGGCAAGGTACATGGAACCGCTGTGATTCAAGCCGGCAAACCAATACAGGTCGGCGGCAAACCAGTCGGCGTAGGAATCGGAGTAAAAAGTGTGCTGATACTCGACACCCAATGCATAATCAAGGCTGAGATAGAATTCATCACTCTCATAGAAGAGCCCCAAGGTCGTCTGAAACGCACTGACGTCATTCAGACGAAGATGATAGCTTAGTCCGGTTCCGGAAAGTCTTCCCGCCTGAGCTCCGATACCCCGATCATAGGTGGTATAGTCCGAGCCGGCGTACAGCAGTGATCCGAGAAGCAACAACAGAAGGCACAACTTGGTACGAATGGTAGTATGCATACCTGTATTCTAGGCACCGGAGCAAGCTTCCCTCAAGTTCTGCACCCCTATTGGGCGAGTGAATATTCCTCATTACTGATGGTATAGGGCACCTTACCCTGCTTCACTCCATTACTCAAAAGAATCTTCTTGTCCTTGGTGAAGAAAATCGCCTCCACACCTTCAAGCTTGTCGATCATTTCCATGCCCTTCTCGTACCCGAGCGCATACACGCTGGTGGAAAGGGCATCAGCAAGGAATGAGCTTTTGGTGATGATGCTTGCGCTGGTCAGGTCCGACTGCACCGGATAGCCTGTTTTGGTATCGAGGATATGATGATAGGTGATGCCATCGAGTACGAAAAATCGTTCATAGGGACCGGAGGTGACCAGACTGGTATCGTCCAATTGAACAATGATGGCATAATCCCCCCGCTCGAGGTCGGGATCCTGCACACCGATGCGCCACAGCGTCCCATCGGGTTTCCGCCCCAGGGTCAAGACATTGCCGCCGAGGTTGACGATTGCCTTCTGGACATGATGCTCTTTCAATACGGCAGCAGCCTGATCGGCGGCATACCCTTTGGCTATCCCCCCGAGATCCAGGATCATCCCCTTGTCCTTGAGCATGACACTCTGGTTCGCATCGTCGGTGATCACCCGGTCATACCCGATCAACGGCAGCAGATTTGCCAACTCCTCATCGCTCGGGCGTCGAGGATTGTCCCCCCCGATATCCCATGCTTCCACCAAGGGACCGATTGTCGGATCGAATGCCCCGTTGCTCAGCTTAGCGATTTCCAAGGCTTTCTTGATGACGGCGTATGTGTCGGCTGAAACCTTCACCGGCTTGATGCCTGCATTTCGGTTGATCTCAGACAATTCGCTGGTCTCGATGTGCAGGCTCATTTTCTGCTCAATCTCACGGAGACGGGAGAATGCAGCGGTGAACGCTTCCTCATTCGGGTTGTCGTAGATGGTTATCTTGCAGACGGTTCCCAACATCAGGAAGGATTCAGCCTGCGGTTCAACCGGTGCCTTGCTGCACGAGGCGGCAAGCATAACGACCAAAAGGCCAATCAATAGATAGATAGTTACTCGGTGTTTCATGTACAGCTAGGCATTATGGAAAGAATAACGGGAAATTGCAAGGTTGTGGCAAACCCTCCTGAAGAAAAGAAGGGTTTGCCGATAATTCCTAGGATTCCAGTGCGCTTTCGTCCACACTTGCATCGAGAGCCGCTCGGCTGATGGCATCGATACCGTTCAGACATCCTGCCTTGGTTGCATAGCCATCCTCGGACAAGGCGATGTTCATGGCATTGGAAGCCAAAAGCCGATAACGGAATTGGCCTGCACTATCGAGATATACCTCATATTTCGGGAATTTGAGTACCTGGGGATTCTTCACCGTTTGGTCCTCAATGGGGGCTTGGGCATTTTTCTTGATTGTCTCGACCCCATCCCTGCAAGTAGCAAGCGTTGCATAGTTCTTGCTGGTCAGCACCGTTTGGTAGTTGGCTGCCTGCAAACTAAACCGGTAGAAGCCTTTCGGTGTCTTGGTAATGACAAATCTTCCTGCCATGGGCATGCTCCTTTGTTGGTATGTTATGAAAAGTATAGGAAGGAATGAGTGGATTCACAAGTGTTTCTGTAGGTATTTTTTTTCTGTAAAAGATTTTATGTCCTATTTTCTTCCTTAGTAAACAGACATATCTAGACGAGACAGCGCACAACAGCAGGAAAAAAAGTCCAAGCACATATGGTAGGAAAAATTCGGTACCCTGAGGGGGTATTATTTCTTGCTAGCACTCAAGATTGCCTATTCAGGTATGCATATCAAGATTTGAAGCCTTTGCAACCCTCTTGACATATACCCTACGGGGGTATATAAAGAAAACATGAAAGCGGAAGTAAAAGAAAAACTCGACCCAAGGCTTGCCAGGATCGAGGGTCAGGTGAAAGGAATTCGGAACATGGTGCAGAGTGATCGGTACTGTGTGGATATCCTTCTGCAACTGTCGGCGGTCATCTCTGCACTGAAAAAGGTGGAGGATATGGTTATGGAAAACCATCTGAATACCTGTGTAGTGGACGCAATGCGCAGCAACGAGGATGCAGAGCGTGATCAGAAGGTGAAGGAGCTGATGGATGTGATGGCTACGTTCCGCAGGCAATAAAAAAACAAGCAACCAAATTGGTTGCTTGCCTATGGGCGATGCCAGGATTGAACTGGCGACTTCCACGATGTCAACGTGGCACTCTCCCGCTGAGTTAACCGCCCGCGTTTTGAGTACATGAGCGATAGTAGCGGAAAAAGAGTGGTATGTCTAGAGGAAAGTCAAAAAAATTCCCCAAGGGGGGAAGAGGAGATAACGAGCTATGAAAACAATCATTATGACGCAGGGAATGCACTGCAGCGGATGTGAGAATAGAATGGTCAATGCGCTGACGCAGATTGAGGATATCAAGACTGCCAAGGCTGATGCAAAGAGCGGAAAGGTCGTGATCAAGCACGCCAAGGAAGAGACGGTCGACGAAGCAAAACGCTTGATCGCCGAAATTGGATATGAGGTGTTGACATGAAACAGATACGAGTAGGAATCGGCGGAATGACCTGCGCCTCCTGCTCTTCCGCTGTTGAGCGGACACTCAACAAGTTGGAGGGTGTGGATACTGCCCAGGTCAATCTGGCTACGGAAACAGCAACCATTGCATTTGATGAGACGAATCTTGACCTTGACAAGATAAAGCTGGCGGTCAAACGTATCGGGTACTCAGTACTCGATACGGTGGATTACCAAGCCAAGGAAGCGGAAAAGCAGAAGGAATTGTCCAATCTCGGCCATCGCCTGATTGCACTGGTCGTCCTTGCCGTAGGGCTCCTGGTGTTGGCCATGGGGCCGATGCTTGGCCTCGTCCTTCCCCTCTCTCCTTTGACGAGCGCCCTGACCCAATTGGTCCTGGCGACGCTTTCAATCTTTGCCGGATCGATTTTCTTCACCAAGGGGTATACGACCCTCTTCAAACGTGAACCGAATATGGATAGCCTGGTGGCGCTGGGCACCACCGCATCCTACCTCTACAGCCTTTGGGGTGTCATCCAACTGATCGGGGGTAATCATGAGGCGGCGCATCATCTCTATTTCGAAGGAGTCGGAACGATCCTGACGTTGGTCATGCTCGGCCGTTATCTGGAGAACCGTTCAAAAGGGCGGACCGGAGAGGCTATCCGTAAGCTCATGGAGCTTGCACCTGCCACTGCTACGGTGCTCAGAGACGGCGAGCAGGTGGTCATCGATGCTTCCCAGGTAGTAGTGGGAGACATTCTCTTGGTAAAACCGGGGGAGAAACTTCCGGTGGACGGTGTTGTGCTTGGCGGCAATTCCGCTGTTGATGAATCGCTTCTGACCGGAGAAAGTCTGCCGGTGGAGAAAGCCATGGGCAGTGAGGTGTTCGCAGCAACGCTCAACACCACCGGTACGTTGCAGTATCGTGCCAGCAAGGTCGGCTCGGATACCGCTCTGGCAAACATCATCACCTTGGTGCAGGAAGCCCAGGGTTCGAAGGCCCCGATCGCACGGATCGCCGATACGATCTCAGGTATTTTCGTCCCGATCGTCATGGGTATTGCAGTGCTTACGTTCATCGCATGGATGGTCGGGGGGACGTCTTTTGACATTTCCCTGCTCAGAGCGGTAAGTGTCCTGGTCATCGCCTGCCCGTGTGCATTGGGTCTTGCCACCCCGATTGCCATCATGGTGTCTTCGGGCAAAGGAGCCAAACTGGGGATCCTATTCAGGCATGCCGCTGCCATCGAACAACTTCGTCAAGTCAAGACGGTGATCTTCGACAAGACCGGCACCCTTACCGAAGGCAAGCCGAATGTGACCGACATCCTCTCTGATGATCCTGCATTGCTGATGAGCCTTGCCGCCAGTGTTGAACAGAACAGTGAACATCCGCTTTCCCGTGCAGTGGTTGCTCGGGCGAAGGAAGCAGGAAGCACGTTGCTTGAGGCTGACGAATTCGAGGCCTTGGTAGGCAGGGGAATCCAGGCGAAGGTACAGCATTCGTTGATCAGAATCGGAAATCCTCTGTTGATGGAAGAAGCGAAGATATCCCTTGACAAGCAGACGAAAGCCGATCTCGAACGGTTCAGCGATGAGGGAAAGACACCGCTTCTGGTGGCGAAGGATGGGCAGCTGTTGGGTATCATTGCGGTAGCGGATACGCTGCGCAAGGAGACGACGCAGGCACTTGCCGAATTGAAGAGCCTCGGCATCAAGACGATCATGCTCACCGGTGACAACGAACGGACCGCAAAGGCGATCGCCAAGCAGGCCGGTTTGGATTCCTATCTGGCTGAACAACTTCCCCAGCAGAAGGAACAGGCGGTTTCTGAGTTGGCCAAACAGGGCAAGGTAGCCATGGTAGGCGACGGCATCAACGATGCCCCCGCCCTCGCCCGTGCCGATATCGGCATTGCAGTGGGAAGCGCCACGGATGTAGCGCGCGAAACGGCCGATGTGGTCTTGGTAAGGAACAATCTCACCGATGTCACCAAGGCGTTCAGGCTTTCGAAGGCTACCATGCGCAACATCTACCAGAATTTGTTCTGGGCATTCTTCTACAACATTCTGGGCATTCCTCTGGCAACCGGGTTGTTCACCCTTTTCGGAGGACCTCAACTCAGTCCCATGTTTGCGGCGTTTGCCATGTCGATGTCCAGTGTTACGGTCGTTGCCAATGCACTGCGCCTGAACAGGTTCAAGTAACCGGTACAACCAACGATACTCTCGGAAAAGCCTTCGGATATTTCTCCGAAGGTTTTTCTTTTCCAACTTAGGTCATAACCTTGTATTCCTCAGGCATCTATAAAATACTAAAAGAGCAAAATACCACAAAAGGAGAAGAAAATGAGGAACAAAGTTATGGCAGTTCTGCTGCTTGTTGGGGCAATTGCATTGGTTGGTTGCGATGGGAAT